>JANNGQ010000106.1:0-1500 GCA_031403975.1 Planctomycetota bacterium | reverse complement strand
CGACAGTCTGCGATCCATCCGCCTGATGATGCAGCCTCTTTCTGATTCAATCAAACAGGGCCGCAGTCTGCGTCCGGACGTTCCGAAGAAGAAAGACGTCACCGCCGTCAGCAGCAGTGGTGACGAGTACAAGGCCGTTCCGTCGATTCGCTGATTGCGAACACGGCCGTGTTCGGCGAGCAGCGGCTGTCAACCGGCCGAGTTGCTGAATTGAGTACACAAGAAGCCCGGTCCCGGTTCACCGGGACCGGGCTTCTGCTCATAACGCAGGTTGGGCATTTTGCCCGACGGCCATTCGACGGGCAGGAATGCCCATCCTGGTTCATTCATTTTCATTCACACACTCGAGCAGTTCGTCCCGCCGACTTACATCCCAGCAGGCGAACGACACAGTTGAAGGAGTTACTCATGGCGGAAATCACAGCCGCAGCCGTTAAGGCGCTTCGCGAAAAAACTGATCTGCCGATGATGGAGTGCAAGAAGGCGCTGATGGAAGCCGACGGAGATGAAGCCAAGGCGATCCAGATCCTGAAAGACATGTTCAAAAAGGTTCAGGACAAGCGCGCCGGCAATGTGACTGCAGAAGGCCGCGTTTTCATTGCGTCGAAATCTGATGGATCAGAAGCCGCAATGGTGGAAATCCAGTGCGAATCTGCACCTGTCGCAACCGGCGAAGTGATGCAGAAATTCGGCCAGGCCATGGCCGACCAGCTGCTGAACGGCCCGGGAGCGGCCGACACCGTGTCGCTCATGAACCAGAAGAGTGCCGGAGCAAGCCAGTCGTTCCAGGAGCAGTACGAAGAGATCGTGAACAAGATCCGCGAAAAAATTGTCGTCAACCGTATTGCCCGCGTTCAGGGGCCGGTCGCTGGTTACGTGCATCATGACTTCAAGACGGGTGTCCTGTTTGTCGCATCCGGAACAGCCAAGAATCCTGACGTGATGAAAGACGTGGCGATGCACATTGCTGCTCTCAACCCAGCGGTTACAAAGCCGGAACAGCTGGATGCTGCAACTGTGACGACTGAACGTGACCGCCTGATGGCAGAAGCCCGAGCCAGCAGAAAGCCCGAGAATATCATTGAGAAAATGGTCGACGGTCGCATGAAGGTATTCTACGCCGAACAGGGTGTCCTGCTCATGCAGCCTTTCGCCAAAGACGACAGCAAAACCGTCAGCCAGGCACTGGCCGAGTCCGGGCTGGAGGCGGTGACGTTCCTCCGCTGGAAAGTCGGCGCAACGGGCTGATTTTCGCTCCGCAAAACGGGACTCCGACCCCGTCCCGTTTCGCTGTCTCGATTTATGAACGTGCGATCGAGAAGCCCGGCATCTTAAAGATGCCGGGCTTCTGAGATGCCGGGCTTCTTCAGTGTCATCATTCAGGAATTGTTCCATGTCCGTCACCGGTCTTCGCCCTGCCTACAAACGCGTCCTTCTCAAGATCAGCGGCGAGAGCTTCTGCCGTGAGGGCGAATCCGGCATCAGCATGGCTGAACTGGC
>JANNGQ010000105.1:0-4284 GCA_031403975.1 Planctomycetota bacterium | reverse complement strand
GGAACTGCGCGCCCTTCACGTCGAGCTTCACCGTGGTCCGGTCCACCTCGGGGATGAGCGAACGAGGAGGCTGGTGGGTCGTGTCGGTAGCCTCTCAATTGTCGCCCCGACCGGGACAAGCCCGACGGAAGCTTTGTTCCGGGGAAAACATGGCGATTGCCAACTAACAATGTGGGTCACGACATGGTCGTGAGACTTCGGAGTCACCTGGTCATCCCCGAATTCTTACGAATCCGGCTACAAGAATCCTTCACGACGTAGCTGACGCGGGCGAAATCACGATGACCGTCGAAGGGACGATTCTCGGCAGTCTGGCCGATGTGCCATCTGTCGAAAACGACGAATCCACACGGGAATCACACTGTCTTCGTTGGAAGCGACCGTCTGTAGAATGCTGCAACCGTCGGCACAAGTGTGGACGTGCGACCACATGTAATTCCTGCGGGGCCTGTTTTGGCTTCCGCGGTCGTCCGGACAAATGGACACAAACGGTGCGACGGAAACGATCTGTGGTGAATTTGTGGACGTTCGGGCCGACTGAATCTCCAAATGTCACCAATTCGCTAAAGAACGCGCGGAATGGCAAATCGTTCCCGATCGCGGCACTTTTTCTGGCTGCGGCTATTCCCGGCATCACCCTGTGGGATCATGAAAGGATGCCTGTAAGATTGCTGACGTTCAGAACACCGGCAAGTTTCAATTGGCACGCATCTGTTCCAGCGAATCCATTGTTTTCGGTATCTCTATGTCTTCAGCCAATCTGGACATGTCATTGCCCGGAATCAGCGGGACTGAAATCATTCAAAACCCCTCGGAGTTCGGACATCACCGACATTCAGTCGGCTGGAATCAGACCGCCCGCGAGTATCCGCGTGACAAGTGCGTGCATCAGCTGTTTGAAGAACAGGCCGCACGAACGCCTGATTCAGTGGCGGTTGTCTTTGAAGACCAGAGCCTGACATATGCAGAACTGAATGTACGAGCCAACCAACTGGCGCGTCATCTGCAATCGCTGGGTGTGGAACCGGAAGTGCTTGTTGGTCTGTGTGTCGAACGCTCATTCGACATGATCGTTGCGCTGCTCGGCATTCTGAAAGCCGGAGGTGCCTATGTGCCCCTTGATTCAGAATTGCCGGAAGTCAGACTTCGATTCCTGATTGCCGACTCATCCATGCCGGTAGTGCTGACATCCAGCCTGAATTCCGTAAAACTGCGCAGCGTGCTTTCCGATGATCAGGGGCAGCGGGCCTCGGAGTGTCGGGTCGTTGTGCTGGGCGACCTGTCCGAAGAACACACTGCCGACAGCGATAATTCGCCCCAGGGCCGCGGCACCGGACATGAGGTCCAGGGTGAGGGAGCAATCGAAACAGGAATCCGATCACGCCCGCTCCCAGGCGCCGGCGCAGAGGGCCGGAGTGACGTGGCGGCGCGACTTCTACAGGGCGCTATTGAGGCAACTCAACCGGCGTATGTGAACTACACATCGGGTTCCACCGGTGAGCCTCGCGGTGTCCTGGTGCCTCATCGTGCTGTGGTGCGTCTTGTAAAATAGACCAATTATGTTTCGCTGACATCCGACGACACGCTGCTGCAAATGGCGACACTGTCCTTTGATGCGACGACGTTCGAGATCTGGGGAGCGCTGCTGAACGGAGGACGCCTTGTCCTGATGCCGCCGGGTCAGCCCTCACTTGCCGATATTGGCCATGCCATCCGCCGACACCACGTCACCACACTGTGGCTGACGGCCGGAATGTTCCATCTGATGGTCGACGAACGACTGGACGACCTGCGTCCGTTGCGACAGCTGCTGGCCGGAGGCGACGTGCTGTCCGTGGATCATGTGATCCGGGCAAGGCGTGGCCTGCCGAACTGTCGCCTCATCAACGGCTATGGACCGACGGAGAATACAACGTTCACTTGCTGTTACACGGTCGGTGATGAAGCCGACCTGGTTCCCTCGGTTCCCATTGGACGTCCGATCAGCAACACTCAGGTCTATCTGCTGGACGGATCATTGAAGCCTGCTCCGGTCGGAAACGTAGGGGAATTATACGCGGGTGGAGACGGGCTGGCGTGCGGCTATCTGAATGCTCCCGGGCTGACCGCGGAGCGGTTCATACCCGACCCGTTCAGTGACGACCCGGAAGCGAGGCTGTTCCGGACGGGCGACCTGGCACGCTATCGGCCGGATGGAAATATTGAGTTTCTCGGACGGGCAGATCAGCAAGTCAAGATTCGAGGTTTTCGCATTGAACCAGGTGAAATTGAAGCGGCGCTGCGCACTCTGCCTATGATCCGAGATGCGGCAGTGCTGGCTCAGGAAGTTTCTATTGGCGACAAGCGACTGGTTGCGTACCTGGTGATTGCAGTACGCTCGAAACAGAGTCCGAGCGATCAGGAAGAACCAGCCCGTGTGTCGGCCGCTGAGCTGCGATCACAGCTGTCGAGAGTGCTTCCCGATTACATGATTCCGTCCCGGTTCGTAGGTTTGCCGATACTGCCGCTGACACCCAACGGGAAGCTGGATCGCAAAGCGTTGCTGAATCTTGCTGGTACAGAATTGACCAGCGGCAGTAAGTACGAAGCACCGGGGAGCGAACTGGAGCGACAGTTGGTCGCCATCTGGCAGTCGGTCCTGAAACACGAGCAGATCGGGATCCGTGACAACTTCTTTGAGCTGGGCGGGCATTCACTGCTCGCGGTCAGCATCAGTTCCCGGATTTCTCATGAATTCGGGGTTAACGTTCCACTGCGTGTGCTGTTTGAACATCCGACGATTTCAGAACTGTCGGACCAGCTTCGTGCGTCTGCAGACGTCATGAGCCCATCGACTGCCATCGAGCGAGTGAGCCGCGATCAGCCGGTTCAGGCGTCGTTCGCACAACAAAGGATGTGGCTGCTGCAGCAGATGCTGCCGGACACGGCGACATATAATGTGCCCGTCGCATGGCGACTGACGGGACCGATCGATGCAGAGCGAGTTCAGCGCAGTCTGTGTGTGCTGATGTCACGCCATGAAGTGCTGCGGACATCGTTTGAGTATCTGGACGAGCAGCTGATCCAGAAGATCTCAGCCGGATCGGATTGTCCCCTGCCATGGCAGGAAATCGATCTGTGGTCCCCCTCATTCTCATCCTCCCCCTCATCCGGCCTTCGGCCACCTTCTCCCCCGACCACATGGGAGAAGGGACACGCCGTGGAGGCGAAGTCTGGATCCGATGCAGAATTTCCCCTCGCCCCCGCTTCGGGGGAGAGGGTCAGGGTGACTGGGCCATCTGAAAATCGCCGCGACCTTCCTCCCCTCGCCCCCGCTTCGGGGGAGAGGGTCAGAGTGAGGGGGCTGCAGCTGCTCAACAGCTGTCTGCGTGACGAAGCTCGTCGTCCGTTCGATCTCAAGCAGGCCCCACTCTGGCGTGCGACATGGATCTCCGTGGCTGACGAAGACCATGTTCTGCTGCTCACATTCCACCACAGTATCGTGGACGAATGGTCGCTGCGGCTGCTGACGCAGGAACTGCAGAAGCTCTATCATGTTGAAAAAGGGGTCTGGAACTCTTCAGCGGTTCACTTCCCCGGGGTTCCAGACGAGCCTCCAAAGTTCCAGACCCCTTTTTCAACAGCCGCAGGACTTCCTGAACTGTCCGTACAGTATGCCGACTATGCGGCCTGGGAACGAAAACGACTGACGGGCGATCTGCTGGAGTCACAGCGCAGCTACTGGCGCGATGAACTTCAGGACCTTCCGGAGGGTCTGGAATTACCAGTCGATCTGGTACGCCCTCAGCAGCCATCGGGTCAGGGAGCCATTCATGAATTCATGATGCCAGAATCGCTGGTTCAGCCACTGCGGGAACTGGCCCGGGAGGAAGGCACGACTCTGTTCACGGTGCTGCTGACAGCGTTTCACGTCTGGCTGCACCGATATACCGGGCAGAGCGATATTGTGGTAGGTACTCCGATTACGCTTCGCAGTGGCCCCGCACTCCAGTCCATCTTCGGCTTCTTCCTCAACACACTACCGATCCGAACGCGGCTGGACGGCAGCCGCAGCTTTCGCGAGACCCTGCGTCTGGTGCGTGACACACTGATGGGCGCTTACAGCCACGCCGATCTGCCCTTCGAGCAGATGGTGGAACTGGCCGTGCATGAGCGACACGCCGGACAGCATCCCCTGCATCAGGTGATGTTTGTGCTCCTGGAAGAAGGTCTGCCTGCTCTTCAGCTCGAACATGCCACTACGACGCACATACCGGTGGAAACTGGAACGAGCAAGAGCGATCT
>JANNGQ010000104.1:0-3065 GCA_031403975.1 Planctomycetota bacterium | reverse complement strand
CCACCAATGACCAGTGACTATTGACCTAAAGGATACCAATGCCGAGTTTGCAGAGTCTACGCCGTAAGATTGCGGCGTTTAAGAATACACAAAAGATCACCAAGGCCATGAAGATGGTGGCCGCGGCGAAGCTGAAACGATCACAAGACCGTATTCTGGCAGCGCGCCCCTACGCCCTCAAAATGCGGGGCGTGCTCAGCAACCTAAGCCGGCGTGTGAATCGATCTTCACATCCCCTGCTACAGAAGCGCGAAGGGAAAAAGATCGAAGTGCTCGTCGTCACGACTCAGCCGCGTACGGGTAAACAGATGAAAGTCCGACTGCTGCTGGAAGGCGATGTCGATGTGCCGGCGGATCAGGATCGTCGAATCGTGTTTGCGAACTGGTTGACGAACAACAGCAATCCATTCTTCGCGAAGTCTCTGTCAAACCGCATCTGGGGTCACATCGTGGGCAAGGGCATTGTGGATCCGGTCGATGATTTCCGCGACTCGAATCCTGCGTCCAATCCTGAGCTGTTGACGTATCTGGCCGATGAACTGCTGAAGAGCGGATTCTCGGCGCGTCATTTGATTCGCACGATCATGAACAGCCGAGTCTACCAGCTCAGCTCACAGAGAAATCAATTCAACACAGACGACGAGATTTACTTCAGCCATGCCACGACTCGCATGTTAACCGCCGAACAGCTGCTGGATGCGATCTGCACCGTGACCGGCCAGACGGAGGACTTCGCCGGAATGCCGGGGGGCACAAAAGCCGTAGACCTTGTCGACCCGCCGGAAGGCCACAAATTCCTGCAGGTCTTCGGCCAGCCTCAGCGAGAACTGCCGTGTGAATGCGAACGTTCCACCGACAGCAATCTGTCACAGGCCCTGCAGCTCATCAACGGCCCGACGGTGCATAACAAACTGAGATCTGATACCGGCTCAATCCACCAGTGGATCACTGGCGGCAAGACAGATGCCGAGATCATCGAACTACTCTACCTGAGCGCCCTCAGCCGCTCTGCCAACACCGCAGAACAGGACACCGCCCAATCCCACATCCGTTCCAACGACGACCGCACGCGGGCAGTCGAAGATGTTGCCTGGGCTGTCATCAACAGCAAAGAGTTTTTGTTCCAGCATTAGCTCGGAGCCTTGTACTCTCACGTGTCAGTCGGAGTGTTGTTTCCATTGTCGTTGCCCGCTGGCACCCCCGCGAAAACTGTTCCGTCAGGTTGTCCACCGCGGACGTCGTCCGGATCAGCAGCTCTGTCGACTGTGGAGGAACTCCTTCCGTCGTGATTGGGATCTTCTCAGAAAGCAGCTCGTGAAGCAGCGTATGTTGCAGATCCTGCGCATCCCGGAAGCCATGATCGGAATCGCGAGGTGGCGCGCTGACAGCGGACGAGCCTTTGGAAGCTGGTTCTGCTGTGAATGACTTCACTGTCGTGGTTGAAAGGCAGTAATTATGAATCGTGTGATGTTAATGCTGATCGCAGGAGTAGTTTTCACGGAGTCCGCAATGGGCGGTGATCGCACGACAGGCCAACACTTTGCCACTCGTTCTGAAGTCATCGCCCGGCACGGCATGGCGGCGACGAGTCAGCCATTGGCGACGATGGTGGCGATTGATGTGCTGAAAAGCGGGGGCTCCGCGGTTGATGCGGCGATTGCGGCGAACGCAGTGCTGGGGTTGATGGAGCCGACGGGGTGTGGAGTAGGCGGGGATTTGTTTGCAATTGTGTGGGATGCAGAATCGCAGAAGCTCTATGGGTTGAATGGTAGCGGGCGGGCACCAGCGGGACTGTCTCTTAAAGAACTTCAGAAGCGAAGACTGAAGAAGATCCCGTCGCTGGGTGTCCTGCCGATTTCTGTGCCGGGTTGTGTTGATGGTTGGTTTGAACTGCACAGAAAGTTCGGTCGTCTGGCGATGTCTGATGTGCTCGCCCCGGCGGTGCAGTACGCTCGCGAAGGATTCCCCGTGTCACCCGTGATCGCTGAGGCCTGGAGAAGCGGTGAGCGAGCGTATGCAAGACAGCCTGGATTTGCCGAAGCATTTCTGATCGACGGCAGTGCTCCGAAGGCGGGTGATCTGTTTCGAAATCCTCGACTTGCGGACACGCTTGAATCGATCGGGCTCAAAGGCCGGGATGAGTTCTATCGGGGCGATATGGCTCGCTCGATAGCAGCGTCTGTGCAGGGACATGGTGGATTCCTTTCCTACGACGATCTTGCATCACATACCTCGCAGTGGGTCGAGCCTGTTTCGACGAATTACCGCGGCTACGATGTCTGGGAATTGCCGCCCAACGGACAGGGCATTGCTGCTTTGCAGATGCTGAATGTGCTGGAAACCATCGATCTGAAATCCGCTGGTTTCGGCAGTATCGATCATGTGCATTGGTTCATAGAAGCCAAGAAGCTTGCGTTCGAAGACCGAGCCCGCCTCTATGCCGACATGGCGTTCGCTCAAGTGCCGGTCGAAACTCTGATCTCAAAAGATTATGCAGCCGAGCGGCGAAAACTGATTGATCCGAGTCAGGCGGCGAAGAGCGTCCCCGTCGGCCTGCCCCATGCTGTGGAAGAGGGCGACACAATTTACCTGACGGTCGCCGACAAGGACCGCAACATGGTCTCGTTGATTCAGAGCAACTACCGTGGATTCGGCTCCGGCGTTTGTCCCGCGGGGTTGGGCTTCTGCCTGCAGGACCGCGGCGAAATGTTCGACCTGACGCCCGGCCGATTCAACACTTATGCGCCTGGCAAGCGGCCGTTTCACACGATTATTCCTGCGTTCGTGACCAGAGACGGGAAGCCGTTTCTGAGCTTCGGCGAGAACGTTGACTGCAATCCCGCCGACAAAATCGAGGTACTCTCGCCCTTCGAGGTCGTACACCCTCGTTCCGCTCCCTCGCACAATCGAAAGCGGTTGACGCGTATAGGCTTGGCTGATTTGTCGTGCTTACGTGAAGTTGACTAGCTTGACTGAAACATAATTTCTTTTAGTAATTTATTTATCAGAGAAAACTGATCTAACTTCATCAGTAAAAACATCAACATAAAAATACATTACACAAT
>JANNGQ010000103.1:0-1578 GCA_031403975.1 Planctomycetota bacterium | reverse complement strand
TGACGGCGCAGGATAAATCTGTCGTTGCCGGGCTTGAGCGAATGGTGCAGGAGAGCGAGCGACCTCTGGCCCGACTACACGCGATGTGTACGCTCGATGGTTTGGGCGCATTGTCGCCAACGATCGTGGAGACCGCTCTGAAGGATGCTCATCCGGGTGTCCGGCGCCAGGCCGTTCGACTTGCGTTGTCTACGTCGGTTGCCCCGGAATTGCTGATCCGTCTGGTGGATGATCCCGATGCGAGGGTGCGTCTGCAGCTGGCGTGTACTCTGGGAGACTGCGCTGACGAATCCGCCGGAGCTGCCCTTGGGAAACTGCTCGTGGCCGATGCGGATCCGTTTCTCCGCGCGGCCGTGATGAGTTCTCTGAACGCGGGAAACATCGGTCGTGTTGTGGATGAGGTCCTGGCGGCGATTGATGAGCCCGCAAGTTCCCACGCTGTTGATGACCGATTGATCGACGACATGTTCGGCCAGGTGGCCTCGATGGCCGATGATTCTGTGATCGTGAGAACGCTCACACTGGCGGGCAATGCAAAGTCCGACTCGCTTCGCCCCTGGCAGATGACGGCATTGGCGAGCGAGTTGGATACTCTGACGGCCCGAGGCTGGATGGTGGCCGACCACCTGTCTCTTGAGCAGCAGGCTCAACTCGGTCGAGCTTTTGCGATTGCTCGTCTCACGGCTCTTGATACGACCGCGGATGACGACACCCGAGCGGCGTCACTGCAGTTGCTGCTCCGGCAACCGGAGCAACTCACGGAAGACAGGGCGTTGCTGCAGTCAATGCTGGTGCCGCAGACTCCTGCGATCGTGCAGCAGGCGGCGGTCAGTCATATCGGTCGCCAGTCCGGCGGCAACTTTTCAAACGTGTTGCTGGACGATTGGCCGTCGCATTCGCCGTCGTTGCGGTCACAGATTCTGTCAGTGTTGTCGAGTCGTGAAGCCTGGGTCGTCGTGCTCGTGGAACATCTCGAGCAAGCCCATGTGTCCGCCGCTGAGATTGATGCGCCGATGCGGCAGAGGCTGCTGACAACTCGAGACGCTGCCTTGCGAGGAAGACTGGAAAAAGTCTTCGCCTCAGGAACATCACGTGACCGGAAGGCCGTGATGGAATCGTTTCAACCGGCTTTGAAGCTGACGGGCGATGCTACTCGCGGCGCCATCCTGTTCGGGAAGAAATGTTCAACCTGTCACAAGCAGGGAAACGTCGGGCACGAGGCAGGACCGAACCTCGCGTCACTCACAACACGAACTCCCGAGGCACTGTTTGGAGCCATTCTTGATCCCAGTGCCGCGGTGGAAGCGAAGTATCTGAACTTTGTCGTCGCTACGACCTCCGGACGCAGTGTGATCGGGATGTTGTCCATCGAAACCGGCAGCAGCATCACCCTCGTGGCCGCAGAAGGAAAATCCGAATCCGTCCTTCGCACGGACATCGACGAACTCCGCAGCACCGGCAAATCGCTGATGCCGGATGGTTTGGAGAAGGACCTGAGTCATCAGGATCTGGCGGACGTCATCGAGTATGTGAGGACGTTGCAGAAGTAAGAGGCAGTGTAGCCCGTCGGGGGGGGGG
>JANNGQ010000102.1:0-4253 GCA_031403975.1 Planctomycetota bacterium | reverse complement strand
GAACCGTTCACAACACAGATCCTGGGCAGTGTGATCGTTCCGGTTCCCGCGACGACTTTATCGTTGAACAGGAACTCGGTATCCGCCGCAAGGAGCAGTTCATCCGGCGGCGTGTCCGGGGCGGAATAGGGATTGAAGGTTTCGGTGCGCATTCCTGTTCCTGGAATCGGATGTTCCCGAGACCGGCGTGGCGGGGACAGCGAGGCGGCTGTCCGTCAGATGGTAGAGCACCTGCATCTGCGGGCACAGTGTCCTTCGAGAACATCCGGGCGGTTCGGGAGGTATCCGGGTCGCAGGAAGTGTCGGACCGGGTAACAGTGGTTGACGCTGGTGACTCGCCCGCGGTCTAATGCCGTTGGTCGGACCCTGAACCTCAAATGCAATGAGATCGCTGCCATGCCTGAAAACCCCGAGAGCATTCCGCTTGTCGAGCGATTTCACAGGGCCGAATACCTCGCCCGTGAACTGAGTGAGCACCTGCGCCAGGCGTTTCTCCCGAAGCTGCATGATCTCAGATCCGCCAGCAAGGTCTTTGATCCTGCGGAGGTCACTGACCAGGAAATGCTGGACCGGATGACAGCTGTCCTTGCTGCAGAGGATTTCGCCACCGGCATCTTTGATAACCTCCTGAAACATCTGCGCAGCATCGAACGTGAAACGAAGCAGATCCTGGGTGTCAATGAGTAATCGGGTCCACACGACCCGCTTTATCGTCACGACCGCGCTCACCGCCAGACTGCGGCGCATCCTGCCGGGATTCTCCCGCCTGGCTTTCAGTCACAAACCGCAGACTGCCGATCAGATTTCCCAGACTGTCTGATCAGAATCCCCCTGCCGAAGGCTGCGAACTTTGATGCGGCCCTGTTGCGTGGGTGTTCTCTGACAGACTCGGGGAAGAGCGTCATGAGATACGATGTTGCAGTGATTGGAAACGACGAAGCGGCTTTCGAGATCGTCTGCGCCGCTGGTGCCGCCGGCCAGCGCGTCGTGGCTGTCCTTCCGGAGCAGCGGCATTCCACCTGGATGATTGCTCAGGCCCTGCGCCGCCTGGTCAGTGACATTCTGCTGGATCGCTCAGAGGCCCGAAGAGATCTTCTGCTGCGCAGCGGAACGCCCCGACTGCTGCAGCGGCTGATTGCCGGCGCTCTGACGGAAGAAGTGTCCGATCATCTGCGGTTACTCGAACGCGTCGGTGTCGACGTCCTGCTGGGTGAGGCCCGTGTGCAGACTCGAAACAGTGTCATCGTGACCAGTGGCATCGACTGTCGCCGCACGACGGTGACGGCCGGCAATCTTGTGATTGGCACAGGCATCCGGCGAACCGCCCTGCACCGACCGCTCGGGCTGCTGCCGCATCACTGTCCGGAGTCACTGCTTTGGGGAAGCCGAATGCCGAAATCGCTGTGCCTGCTCGGCGGCGGCGGGCTGGGAACAGGGCTGGCAGCATTGTTCAGCCTGTTCGGCGTCGACACCAGGCTGTTGGCCAGAGTCGACCGTTCCTGCGCGCTGCTGGAACTGGCTCATACCGCAGGCGTAACGATCGGCCATCATCCGTCCGAACTGGGGCTCAGAAGCGACGATCCGTTCTCGTCGGCGATGGTCAACGTGGTTGACTGTCGCCGCGCGGTCGGGTTTACTGAACATCTCGGACTTCCTTCCATCGGCATCGAACCGGATGAACACGGTCAGCTGTGGTGCGCCGGGAATCTGGAGACGTGGTGCGAAGGAGTCTTCGGGATCGGTGACGTCGTAGGTTTCTCGTCGGACATTGCCACGCACCCGACGGATCAGGCGAATCGGGTACTGAACCGCATCCTGCACCGCATTCGCCGCCCGCATTTTCTGAGAACCCGCGTCGGAGCTCTTGTCCCGTCCTGAAAGATTTCTGCCTCCGCTCGCCGCGTTTCTGCGATCTCAGACATCCGGTTCCTGTTCGGCGGGCTGTTTCAGTGCTTCGCCAGCCGCAGCACCATCGTCGCCGCCGGGCGAGTCTTTGCCGGGTCCGGCCAGAGGCGGCTGCACGACGTGATTTTCGGAGCACTGATGCCGGAAGCCATGGCAAGCGAGACGACACGGCTGCGGAACTGCTCCGCTTCGACAGCCGCACGAATCCATGCCGAAGGAGTCGGGGAGGAGGACCACAGAGTCAGCTCACATTCGATATCGACGACATTCCATCCGGAGCAGGCTTGCCGCAGGACGTCTGCCGCTTGAACAGCCAGATCCTCGTCGGTCGTCTCATCCGGAGCCACGATCTCAAATGAAACGCCACCACTCAACGACTCCGTTGCGATGCACCGGCTGAACCGCCGTAGTTCACTCAGGAAGTTTCGGAAAACATCTGATTCTCGGTCGATCGGGGTACGATCCGGCTCTTCGTCATCCGGCCGAGATTCAAGACGGCGTTCCGCAAGCCAGTTCTTACTGTTCCTCGCAGGACCCCGCGATCCGTGATCTGGCACATTCAGTGGCTCAGACACGTCTTCCCGCTCCGCTCCTTTCGCACCGACAAGGGATTCCCGGGCCTGACCCGATGCCGCGCGAAACGCAGACGAGATTTCGCTTACGGCTCGCCCGGTCTGGTCTTCCGCGGCATGCAGAAGCGAAATCGAGGCCGCGCCTGTGATCAGCAGAAGGCTGACGAGAGACAGGGCCGAGCTGTCGGAAAACAGGTTGAGCGAGGGCTTTTCCGTTGTCATCGCCGGACCTCGCGCAATGGTCCTGTGCCCCGTGTTCTCAGAATTGCAAACTCGACGGCATGCAGGTCTGATTCCGGATCAAGCCTCAGTGCGATCCGGCGGGACATCGCCGGATGCTCGTCAATCATGGCCGTGGCCAGTCTTTCCGCTATGGGCAACTGTTCCGGTCTTGCCACACTGATGGTGACATCGAACTGCAGTGACTCCATCCGCCGGGCCAGGAGCCTGGCAAACTGCAACTCAGATTCGAGCGGCATCCCGGGCGCATGCGACAGATCGGTGCGGGCCAGTGTGAGTCTGACTCGATCAAACTCAGGTACCGGATCGGAATCCTCCGGTGACTGCCGTTGTCGGGACAGTTTCGCAATCTGTAACGCTGCCGACGATGCTGCGGTTTGGTTCTTCACTTCCTGAAGTGACACCAGTCCGGCGACGCTGAGGAGCATGGCAACAGGAATAATCATCGGAATCATGGCTCTGAGCGACGCCTGATACGGCCGCTGCGCGGTGAATGAACCGAAGTTGTCTGCGATGGACAGTTTCATAGTCGGGTGACTCATGTCAGTACGATTTCACGGCCGTCGGGGCCGTCTCAGCGGAGGCCCGGAAATCCGGCGAATCCGCTCACGCCGCCCGCGCAATGTTTCCTCGCTGTTTTGGCGACAGCCAGGTCTTGAGTCGCTCTTCAATGACGCCGGGCGACTGTTCTTCCAGCAGCCCCAGCAGTCCTTCGCTCATCAGTTCACGAATTACAGTTTCTTCCGCGTGCCGTGATTCCAGTTTGCCGGCCAGCGGAATACAGAACAGACTGGCAAAGAGGGCTCCATACAGAGTCGTCAGCAGTGCGACCGCCAGACCCGAACCGATCTGACGGGCGTCATCGAGATGACCCAGCATCTGAACAAGTCCGATCAAGGATCCGATCACGCCCCAGGCGGGTGCAGCCGCCCCCATGACTTCGAACAGCCGCTGGCCGGCCTGATGTCGCTGATTGATGGCCAGGATCTCTCGCTGCATCGCCGACTTGAGGGTATCGTAATCACAGCCGCCTGATGTCAGTTCCAGCCCGAGTTTCAGAAAGGGATCCGTCTCCTGAGCCGCCGCGTCTTCCAGCCCGAGCACGCCTGATCTTCGGACGCTGACGGCATAGCCGCGAAACCAATCGAGCACCTCAAGCGGTTCCGGGAGCGTCGACACGAAGCAGTTTCTGGCAACTGAAAACGCTGTCAGTACGCGCCGCACCGGAAAGTGAATCAGCACGGCCGATAATGTGCCTCCGAAGACAATGAGCAGCGACGGCAGATGCAGAAACGGCACAGTATCACCGCCAAACAGGATGGCGGTGCCGACCATGATCAGTCCAGCAGTGAGTCCAAGAATTGTGGCGATGTCCATAGGGCACTTGTAGTGGGTAGTGGGTAGTGGGTAGTGGGTAGCGGGTAGTGGGTAGTGGGTAGCGGGTAGCGGGTAGCGGGTAGCGGGTAGCGGGCTCCCCTTCCAGGACGATGCGGGCGTCGCTTAGCGGCGTGCCGCGCTTCCATTCCTTGACGATGC
>JANNGQ010000101.1:0-4094 GCA_031403975.1 Planctomycetota bacterium | reverse complement strand
CGGGCAAGGAGATCCTGCACCCGGTGGCGGTGGCCTCAACATCCCGAGCGAATCCAGTCCGTGGTCGAACAACTCTTGATTGCCAGGTCGCCACGTTCGCCAGAACGTGGGAATCCCACAGATCCCGCAATCCGTTCCGTCTCGTCGGTCCCGGCCTCAGAGCGGACCGGCAGTCGATGGACGGCACTCGCTGTTGTGCGATAAGCTTTCGGGCGAGTTCAATGGTCAGGACCGGGACAGGGGATTTGAACCCCGAGGCGATATTGCGGAGATGAGCGTGTCTGCCAGTTCGGAACGAGAATCCCCTCCGTCGCAAACGGCGACTCAACTGTCACAAGATGCGTTATCGTTCGCCGTGCCTCGCCAGTCGGATGCTGTTGGTGAAATCCTGCAGCAGATCCTGTCTGCCTCTGAACGCAGCGAGGCCGGAAGAACGAACGATCCGTGCAGGATGGAGCTGATGGCTGTTGCCGCAAAGTATTCGTCGCAGGAATTCTGTCTTGAGCCCGTCCTGCTGGAACTGGTGCAGGTGCTGACGCGGCGAATCAAAGGCTTGTCGCCGGATCGACGTATGTCGCTTGAGAAATCCGTGGCTCGATCCCTGTTCGAAGACCAGTCTTCCCTTGTCAGGCTGCAGGGATTGTGGACGCATCTCACGAGGCCGGCGTCTCATGCAGAGTAACACCGAGCCCGGCAGATCCGTCGCCGACCTGATCTACAGCTGTCAGGGGCTGGTGCGTTCCATCGCGTGGAAGATCCATCAACAGGTCCCGCGGTCGGTCGATCTGGACGACCTGATCAGCTACGGTCAAGTGGGTCTGGCCGAAGCCGCGCGGGATTTTGACCAGACGCGCGGTATTCAGTTTACGACCTATGCCTACTATCGAGTCCGCGGTGCGGTGCTGGATGGGCTTTCGACGATGTCGTGGTTCTCACGGGCTGATTACAGCCGCGGACGTTATGAGCAGGGGGCCAACGCCGTCCTCAAAGAAACGACCGCAGAACAGGGCGTTGCGGCAGAACTGGACTGGTTCTCTAACACCACGCGATCGCTGAGTGCGGCATGGATGATGAGTCAGTTCGCCGGCGATGAGGCGGATTCCCGCGGTGTTGATAACCGGTGTCCGTCAGAAACATCGGAGGCAGCCGACCTGAAACGCACGATGGAACAGGTTCTTGATACGCTGCCGGAACAGGAACGCAGCCTGATTCGGGGCATCTACTTCGACGGGCTGTCAATCAAGGACGCCGGAGAGAAGATCGGCATCAGCAAAGCCTGGGCCAGCCGGCTGCATTCGCGGATTCTGAACAGTCTGGCCCTGCAGCTTTCTGACGGTCGCGCCTGACAGGAAATCACGCAGCTTTGGAAGAAGTCGGCCCTCAATGTCCTTCATCCAGCATTCCCAGACGACCAGCACAGACCATCCTGCGGCTTTGAGTCTGCGCCGGTTGCGGCGGTCGCGATCGGAATTTGCCAGTCGTTTGGCAATCCAGAAATCAATGTTGGTGGCAGGTTTCACGCGACCGTAGCGGCAGTGGTGCCTGTGCCAGAAACAGCCATGAACAAAAATGATCCGGTGGTGGACGGGCAGCACAAGATCCGGTGTGCCAGGAAGTCCCGCCACGTGCAGTCGGAATCGATATCCCATCCTGTGGACGAGCGAACGCACGATCAGTTCCGGTTTCGAATCTTTCGATCGAATCCGCGACATATTGTACGATCGTTGTTCCGCAGAATGAACGTCGGCCATCAGGAGCGTGTCGGTGTGACTGCGACAGTTCTCCACTGATGCATGGCCGACGGATCTGACAGGATCCACATGGCCGCATCAATCAGTGCAGATTCTTCTTCGCCAGTCGCTTCAACAACAGCATTCGTTTCACGAACAGGTCTACTCACGAGTGTCGCGTACTGTTCGTAAACAGTCGTTTCTGATGCATCGCGGGTATCAGTCTGCCGATGGTCAACGGGCAGCGTCACGGATGCCAGCATGATTCCATCAGTCTTCACAAACTCGTCGTCATCCTTCAGCAGGCTCGGATCAAGTTGTGCCGAAAGCACAAACGTTTTTGAAGTGCTCCAGTTGCTGGACTGACCAAGTGTATTGAAGGCCCGGATCCAGAATCGGTATGTGCTTGGACGAAGTGCCATACTGTTGGGCAGGGTATAATAGGCCGACGTTTTATCGGGTGAGATTGAAAAAGCTTCCACGTTCAGAACGATGTTCTCACCGCGTACCAGGTCACGCACCAGGATTTCATACCGGAACGCCGTCGGAGAATAGGTCCACGTAAACGTCGGAGTCGTATCTCTGATGGTGTCGCCGGGACTCAGCAGCGTGGGCGTCTGAGGTTCCGGAACGTCAATACGGAACCGGAAAGTCGGACTCCATGCACTGATGTCACCGGACGTGTTGTAGGCCCGCACCTGAGCCAGATAGGTGTGCTCAGAAAATCGTTTGGCGGTGGGAACGGTGTAGGATTCTTTGGTGATCCCGGACACACGAATGACGTCCGTTTTGTTGAGTGTCAGATCATCAATCTTGATTTCGTACAGCGGAGCCTTGACGGCACTGGTCCAGGTAAATGTCGGATTAGCGTTCTCGATGGAACCGGCAGTATTCGGAACGGGTGCCGTGAAGGTCGGCACATCCGGGACAGGTTCATCGAGCGTGAAAGTGAAGGCACTGCTCCACTCACCGACCTCTCCGGCACTGTTAATTCCCCGGATGAAGGCTCGATATTCACCTTGTGTCAGAATATTCGGCGAAGTGTAGCTTGTGGTCTTAATATCCGACTTCCGGACAATCTGAGCCTGGCCGGTGGTGATGTTGTTGACCCACAGGTCGTACAGCGATGCCCGGGCTGCAGCGTTCCATGTGAATGTGGGATTGACGGTCGTTACAATCTTGTTGCCCTGATCGCCTGAAGGGCCGGTCAGGACAGGAACTGCCGGCGGAAGAATATCAACGGTGAATGAATATCCTGTGCTCCACGGACTGTATTCAGCGTTGCCGTTCGCGGCCCGGATCCAGGCCGTGTAATTGCCCTGAGTCAAGAATGGCGGATCGTAATACGTCGGAGTCCGGGAGAGATTTGTCTGCCGGATGTACTGGCTCTTCTGAGTGCTCAGATTATTGACCCACAGGTCGTAGCTGGCCGCTCCGTCGACGGCTGTCCAGACAAAGCGGGGATTGGTGCTGCTGGTCACTGCAGCGGGAGCAGTAATTGTCGGTACGGTCGGAATCGGTGCGTCGATTGTGAACAGGACGGGAGTGCTCCAGGCACTGAATTCACCGCCCGCGTTAAACGCCCGGACCCAGGCCCGGTAATTCCCATCCCGCAGCGGTTCAAAATGGGTGTATGTCGTCCCGGTGTGACCAGTCTTATAAATGACTCTCTGTCCGGTCGTCAGGCTGCTGACCCAGAGGGTGAACGATGAAGCGTCAGTTGACGTCCATTCAAACTCGGGAAACGAGTCACCGATTTCGCCCTGAGGACGAGTAATGACGGGCGTCGAGGGAGCCGGGACGTCGATCGTGAACAGGATATAATTGCTGAATGCCGAGAACGTGCCATCCGCAGCAACCGTGCGCACCCTCGCCCGGAAATCGCCCTGAACAAACTGGTTGGCGGCGAGGTGACTGGTGGTTGCTACATTCCGTGTATAATAACGTGCCTGTCCGGTTGTAAGATTATCCACTTCCAGATCGTAGGAGGCTGCATTCGCACCGATCGTCCATTCAAAAAACGGGACGGGCTGAGTGAGGAGCCCGACAGGTCCGATCATCGTCGGGGTCGATGGCAGCGGAACAACGATACCGTTCAGCGTGTATTGACCCAGACTTCCGTATTCTCCGGTACCTGAGACACCGACGTAATAGGTGCCGACGTTGACGCTGGCCGAGAGTGCCGCCGAAAGACTGTTCGCCGGATCCGACAGAGCGATCAGGTTCCCCGATGCATCGAATAGCCGCAGCACCGCATCCAAGTTGGTCCCGCGATTCAGCCCAGCGAGGCCCTGGAGCGATGGCAGATCCAGACCGTCCACAGAGAACGAAATGTCGCCCGTGTTTGTCTCGAACCGAAACATG
>JANNGQ010000100.1:0-20282 GCA_031403975.1 Planctomycetota bacterium | reverse complement strand
GGTCGGCGCGAGCAGGCCGAACCATGCGAACGCCTGCGAGGCCAACCGGACAAATGGGTTGATGGCCAGTTCGTGCATCCTCACGACGCCTGCTTCGCGTCGAACGGAGACATTTATGTGGCCGAATGGGTTGCCACGGGGCGAATCACCAAACTGGAACGCGTTTGACGTGTTACAGGAAACATTCTGTTCCGACGGAATCTGCGCGGCAGAGGCATTGACGAGATATGTATTCGTTTAACGGCGAGCCGTAGGCGACGGCTTCATTCTGGCACGGCCATGAGCCGAAGTCATCAACCCACAAACGCGTGACACCATCGCCTGCGGCTTGCCGTTAAACGACTCGATCGTTGCGGCGCAGATCTCTGCCGTCCCCTCTACAACCCCAGCACATCGGCCATTGAATACAGGCCCGCGCCCTGGCTCACGATAAACTTCGCGGCAGCCAATGCTCCGTAGGCGTAGCTGTCGCGCGTGTGGCCGCGGACCGTGATCTCGATCGTTTCGCCCATCATGCCGAAAATGATCGTGTGCTCACCGACATTGTCGCCCGTACGGACGGCGTGGTATCCGATCTCATTCAGAGGTCGTTTGCCGACCCGCCCTTTGCGGCCATGAATGTGTTTTTCCTGACCCATCTGTTCGGCGACGATCCGGCCAAACTGCAGAGCTGTACCGCTGGGAGCGTCTTCTTTGAAGCGATGGTGTCGTTCGATGATCTCGACGTCGACACCGTCTGCATTGTTCTTCAGAACACGGGCCGCTTCGGAGACCAGTTTCATTGCCACGTTGACTGCCATGCTCATGCTGGGAGCCATGACAATCGGCGTCGTCTGGGCCGCGGCAGCGACCCAATCCTGCTGTTGATTCGTGAGCCCGGTTGTGGCAACGACCAGCGGAATGCGGCGGGATTCGCAGATCGCAAGCGCCGATTCCAGACCGGCGGGAGTTGAAAAATCAATGATCACGTCCACTGCCGGGCCCAGTTCTGATGCGATCATCACATCGGACGCTCCGGCACCGGCAACCTGACCGGCATCCCGACCGAGCCACGGACTTCCCGACCATTCCAGTGCCGCCGCCAGAGACAACTCCGGATCAGCCATCGTGAGCGCGACGATGCGCTGCCCCATCCGGCCACCAGCTCCGTTAACACCGACTGTGAGAGGCATGAGGGCGGACCTTGATCTGGAGCAGTGGGATTCGCGAAGCGGTCACTTTGTTGGTTGGGAGGCAAAAGCGGAAAGCCGGAGGAGGCGAGCCATTAGTCGGCTTTCGGCTTTCCGCTTTCCTTCTCTCACTTTCTCTGATCCACCGGAATGTAATTCCGCTCCGTCGCTCCGGTGTAAACCTGGCGAGGCCGGCAGATACGGCTGGTATCGTCGTCGCGCTGTTCGCGCCAGTGAGCCAGCCAGCCGGGCAAACGACCGATCGCAAACATGACGGTGAACATATTTGTCGGAATCCCCATCGCGCGATACAGGATGCCGCTGTAGAAATCCACGTTCGGATACAGCTTGCGGCTGACGAAGTAGTCGTCCTCCAAAGCCACTTTCTCGAGATTACGGGCAATTTCCAGCAGCGGATCATTGATGCCCAATTCGTTCAGTACCTGTTCGGCCATGTTGCGCAGAATTGTGGCGCGAGGATCAAAATTCTTATAGACGCGGTGACCAAACCCCATCAGGCGGAAGCCGCTGTCTTTGTCTTTGGCCATCGTGACGTACTTCTGATAGTCATTGCCGTCGTCGTGAATCATCTGCAGCATTTCGAGCACAGCCTGATTGGCTCCGCCGTGCAGCGGTCCCCACAAGGCGGAGATGCCGGAGGAGATCGATGCGAAGATATTGGCCCGGCTGCTGGCGACCATCCGGACCGTCGCTGTACTGCAGTTCTGCTCATGATCCGCATGAAGGATCAACAGCATGTTCAGAGCCTTCACCAGCACCGGATTGATTTTGTATTCCTCGGCGGGCACGGCAAACATCATGTTCAGGAAGTTGGCGCAGTAGGCAAGATTGTTCTGAGGATAGATCGTCGGCTGGCCAATCGACTTCTTGTAGGCATAGGCGGCAATCGTCCGCACCTTGGCGATCAGACGCACGATGTTCACGTCGGAGATATCGTCTTCTGTTCCCGGATAGTACGTTGACAGCGAGGCGACCATCGCCGAGAGAATTGCCATCGGATGCGCGTTCGGGGGAAATCCCTCGAAGAATTTCTTCATATCTTCGTGGATCATACTGTGATAGGTCAGCTGAGCCCGAAACACTCTGAGCTGTTCCGGTTTCGGCAGGTCGCCGTACAGCAGCAGCCAGGACGTTTCGACGAAGTCCGAGCGTTCGGCGAGCTGCTCGATCGGGTAACCTCGATACCTCAGAATCCCTTTGTCGCCGTCAATGAACGTAATGGCACTGCGGCAGGCTCCCGTGCTATTGAATCCCGGGTCCATCGTGATCGCACCAGACTGACCAAGCAGCTTGCCAATGTCGATCGCGATCTCATCTTCGGTCCCGCGGATCACAGGAAGTTCATACGATTTTCCATCCAGAGTCAGACTGGCCGTTGCCATTGGGTCGGAGTTCCTGAGAGCAGATTCTGAAGCAGACGCAAGGGGCTTTTTGAGCCCGTCCTGCGTTCCGGCGGGCCGTTTCAGACTGCTACGGTATCACGACAGTGCTAAAAGTAAACTCTGACGCTGCGGAACGTGTTTTCCGAGAGTCTTTGCGCGCAGAAACGATAGAAGCCCGGCATTTTGAAAATGCCGGGCTTCTAAGGTTTGGGCTGCAGATCGCCGGAGTGCTCGGCCCAGATGGGGCCAAGCTCCATGAATTCAGCTAAAGAGCCCGCAGTACAGCAGCGGCACTCTGGCCCATGGCAGTGCGGTTAACCGTGATCGCGGTGCGAGTGCTCATGCGCTTCGCTTCGCCGCGAGCCACGTTCAGGCGGCAGCGAGGATCGGGGATTTCGTAGTTCAGTGTCGCCGGGATGTAGCCGTTCTTCAAAGACAGCAGCGTTCCCGCCAGCTCGACGGCACCTGCACCTGCGTCAAAATGGCCCACGTAGCTCTTCAGCGCCGTGACCGGAATCCTCATCACCAGATCACCGAAGACACGGTGGTACGCCCGTGATTCCACAATGTCATCGGACTGAGTGCTCTTGCCCTGCGCATTGATGTGGCCAAGATCGTTTGGTCGAATGCCTGCACGATCGATCGCGGATTCCATGGCTCGCACGAGACCGACTCCGGCTGATTCATTCGCGGAACCTTTTCCGTCGCAACCAGAACCAGTCCCCAGCACTTCAGCATAAATATCCGCACCACGCCGGACCGCGTGTTCGTAGCTCTCAACAACGAATGACGCCGCCCCTTCGCCGACAACCGTTCCGTCTCGTTCAAAGTCAAACGGTCGGCAAGCGCGAGTCGGATCATCTGACCGGCGGGACAGGCCTTCAAAAGAATGAAACTTGGCGATGTCGACCGGGTGGATATTGGAACTGCAGGCTCCAACGATCATCGCATCAGCTCGCCCGGCTTCGATGACTCGCACGGCTTCCGACAAGGCCAGCAATGCTGAAGCATCCCGGCAGGTAATTGTGTTGTTCGGCCCGCAGGCGTTGTGGTCGATGGACACATGGCTCGCCGACATGTTGGGCATCTGACGCAGCAGCCAGAGCGGCGCGATGCTGGAAAGTGCTTCCGGCCCCCATTTGTCGATATCAAATCCCCCTTCGGAACGACAGGCTTCCACGGCAGCGGCGAGTTCCGACGGATGGCAGGTCATCCGACCAGCCCCGAAGACAACCCCGAAGCGATCCGGATCGATCACACCCGGAACAACACGGGCGTCTTTGACGGCCAGATTTGACGAAGCCACACCCAGCTGGATGTCGCGGCACATGGCCTTCGCGAATTTTTTGTGGCGGAGGAAGCTGACAGGATCAAAATCGCGGACTTCGGCTCCAAATGCCGATGGTAACCCATCAATCGGCATCGAATGCAGGAAGTCAATCCCCGAGCGGTTATTGACGAGACTGTCCCAGAAACGATCGTTGCCGATGCCGATCGGCGAGACAACGCCGACACCCGTGACAACGACACGAATTTCCTTGCGTCCAGCCATGGTAACGCCCCAACCAACGGCACCCAGCACGATTCGACCGCGCTTGATACCTGACCCATCTTGGTGTCACCGGGTAATTCCCTTCCGGTGAAAGATCGACCTGATTTCCCCACGAATTCAGAGTCGATCGAATTTGCAACAGGTTTCCTGGAACCCTTTACTCCGAAGTCTTGCCCCCGCAAAACTCCAGATCAGATTCCATGTCTTCTGCTCGCCACATGTCTTCCGCGAATGCAAAGCCTCCCCGCTACAGCATCCGCTCCGATTCTCAAACTTCGATTACACGACTTTGCGAGCTGCATGTCAAGCCGGTCTGATGGTTTGATGATCGTCGGGTCAAATTCGAGAACTACACACATGAACACTTACTTGTCGTCGTTGAACGAATTGCAGCTCTTCAACCCAAACATTCCGGATTGCCCTGCCAACCGCAGAAACGTGACATGATCAATGCAGATTCCGCAGATCAACACCATCGAGGCACTCGTCTACAGCACTCCGAGCAGCTTCAGAAATTCCCTGCAAAAAGCAGGATGAGCGGGCCACGCCGGTGCGGTCACGAGGTTTCCGTCAACATGAGCCGCATCGATGGCAGTGGCAACGAATACCCCGCCCGCGAGCAAAATCTCCGGACCGCAAGCGGGATATGCTGTGCAGGTTCTCCCTTTGACGATTCCGGACGCCGTCAGAATCTGCAGTCCATGGCAAATCGCAGCGATCGGTTTCTTCGCGGCATCAAAGGCCCGGACGATGTCCAGAACCTTTGGATTGAGCCGCAGGTACTCGGGAGATCTACCTCCAGGAATCAGCAGACCTTGGTAATCTACCGGATGGACTGAATCGAAGTCCGCATTCAGCGAAAAATTGTGTCCCGGCTTTTCGCTGTATGTCTGATCGCCCTCGAAATCGTGAATCGCTGTTCGGACGTGATCACCCGCTTTCTTGCCCGGGCACACTGTATCGACACGCACACCCACGGTCAGCAGTGTCTGAAACGGGACCATGATCTCGTAATCCTCAACAAAATCACCGGCAAGCAACAGCACTCGGATTTCAGCCATCATTTGCCTTTCAGTCGGCGCGAGCAGCGACGATTCGGCTTGTTGGGTAGCCGGATTCGTGAGAATTCGGAGTCTGGCAATTCTTCCAGCACAAACACCCATGATATCGACGACAACGGGATGTTTCCTGCGTGACCGCGTGAAGTACACCCACAGTGCGAGATTCTCTGTCAGCCAAGTTTCAGGTAATCGTCGACATTGACCCAGCCCGCGAGCACTCTGTAGCCGCCGCCCTGGTTCGTTTCTCCGTACAGCTCACCGACGTCCGCCTTGTAGTCACGGTCGACTCTCTTGCCGTCAAAACCAGTTCCTTGACCGAGATCCATCGTTTTCCATGGATTTCCGGAGCAGTCTTCAATCACACCGACATGTGAGAACAGAGCTTTCTCCTTGTCGGTGGCTTTTGGAACCAATAAGCCGTAAATGTCTCCGGGGATCGGCCGTTCGACCAGATCGTTGATTCTCCAGCAGTTGTAGCGCAGGCCTTTGATTCGAATGATGTTCGTGCCGTTCAGTGAGTACGTCTTCATGTAGTTCTCATGGGCTTTGCCTTTCAGCCCTTTGAATTTCCCCATTTCCGAGGTCACAAAACCGGGCATCGAACCGCACGACGTGTAGTTCCCTGTGGCACCGGCGATGGCCGGATCGGACCTCCGCATCTTCGAGGTCAACACGTCGCAGTTTGCGCTGAGGTAAGGTGCCGGAAGCAGTTGTTTCAATTGCTGCAGCAGATGCAGGCGGAAAGCGCTCAGCAGTTTCGGTGCAGGGGCCGCTGCGGGGGCCGGCGGCGCTGCCAGGGTAGCGGCAAGGTCAATCGACCAGGCGACAGTGCCATCGCGGAGACTTTCGTCGACCGGGTCGTAAAGTCTCCCTTCCGCAGCCGGACAGCAGAAATCACGACCGCTGCTCGGAGCTTTATGGAGGATCAATGGATTCCGTGCGTTGTCCCAGATCCAGATGACTCCCCAGTCCTTCCGCTCGAATCTCCCGCCTTTTTCGAAACTTATTCTCTTCCACACGGTTCGCGGATCATCAGCCAGTGTCCACTTCATCGTCTGCCAGTCCAGCCGCAGCCGGACATCGCTTCGTTGAGCATTCTGGTTCGTCGATACCCCGATCTTCATCAGCATGGCTTAGTCTCCTTTGAAGCGAATGAGTCAACCGGCTGAGTCCGATGCACACATCCGGCCGGTCACTGATCCTCAAACGTGGTCAACTGAGAGATCGCACAGTCGTTTTCGGATTTCTGGTCGCGAATAACGTCCTTCCCGACCCACGGCCTCAGTACAGTCGGCACCGTTACACTGCCGTCGATCTGCTGATAATTCTCCAGGACGGCGATGATCGCGCGGGCGCAGGAGATGGCGGTGCCGTTGAGGGTCTGCACGAACTGAGTTCCCTTTTTGTCCGGACTTTTGCAGCGGATGTTCAGACGGCGGGCCTGGTAGTCGGTGCAGTTGGACGCACTCGTGACTTCGCCGTATTCGCCTGCGTCACCTCGACCGGGCATCCAGGCTTCGATGTCGAATTTGCGATACGCAGGCCCGCCCAGATCTCCCGAGGCTGTGTCAATCACGCGATACGGAATCCCGAGTCCCTGAAAGACTTCTTCTTCGATTCGCAGGATGTCCTGATGCAGAGTATCGGAGTCTTTCAGATCAGGACCTGTGTAACCGAACATCTCGACTTTTGTGAACTGGTGAACCCGATAGATGCCGCGACCCGCTCGACCTGCCGCGCCGGCTTCGGTTCGGAAACAGTGTGAGAGTCCGGCGTATTTCAGCGGCAGACTCGCAATCTCCAGCGTCTGATCCTTCTGAATTCCGCCCAGCGTGATCTCAGCCGTCGCCACAAGACTCAAGTCGCTGTTGGCCACGGAATAAATCTGTGTTTCATTGCCGCGAGGATTGAAGCCGATGCCTTCCAGTACGGAATCGCGTGCCAGATCCGGCGTGGTGAACAGTGTAAATCCCTCACTGCGGAGCTTCGTCAGCGCGAACTGTACTAGCGCCATTTCCAGCATCACGGCGTCGTTTTTCAGGAAATAGAACCCCGAACCGGCGACACGAGCACCCGCTTCGAAATCGATCAGATCCAGATGAGCGGCGATCTCAACGTGGTCTTTGGCTTTGAAGTCGAAATTCGGTTTTGTGCCCCACACGCGGATTTCATGTGCGTCGTCTTCACCACCGATCGGAGCATCGGGATGAGTCATGTTTGGAATACGAATCTGTTCGTCGCGAAGCTGTATTTCAATGGCTTTCTGTCGCTCCTCCGTCCGGGCCACATCTTCCCGGAGCTGTTTTCCATGCTCAACCAGCCGCGCACGTTCGTCCGGAGGGGCCTTCGGAATCTGCCCCGAGATTTCCTTTTGATGTCGTCGAAGATCATCACCCTTCGCGATGAGTGAATTCCGCTCGTCGCGCAAACGGATCACGGCGTCGACATCCGCCTGGACGCCTCGCTTGCGGCAGTTGTCGACAACCTGATCACGATGTTCGCAGATGAACTGCAGATCCAGCACTGGGGAGGGCTCCTGAGGATGTTGGGGAAAGCGGACAGCGGCCTTGATGTTTTCTTCCTGCCTCTGTGTCCTCTCAACGTATTTCGGGGGAGATGGTCAGGGTGAGCGGTGGCGTTACTTTTTTAATCTCGTCGAAACCAGCGCCACGAACCCCCTCATCCGGCCTTCGGCCACCTTCTCCCCCTGGGAAGGGGAGAAGGGACAATGGGAGGGCGATTGAATTCAGTCGACTTCTTCACAACCGTTTCACCTTCGCCAGTTCCTCCCACAAGCAGGCGCTGGCGAGTGTGCCGCGGTGAAAATCCTGAACATGGATATGTTCATCCGGACTGTGAAGGTTGTCTGAGTTGCGGCCCCATCCGAGCAGGAGCGTATCGATTCCCAGAATCTGTTTGAAGCTGAGGACGACTGGAATCGAACCGCCCTCACGGATCAGAACGGGCGGCTGCCCGAACGCCGTTTCAACCGCGCGACGAGCTGCCGAGAGCCATTCGCTGGTCGGGTCGAACACGAATGCTTCGCAACCGTGAAAGCGATGGAACTCAAACTGAATTCCGGGCGGGGATTGAGACTTGAGAAACGCTTCGAGCGCGTCGAGGATTGCGGATGGTTTCATTTTCGGAACCAGGCGGCACGTAATTTTGGCAAGGGCTCTGGACGGAATAATCGTCTTCGGACCCTCGCCCGAATATCCGCCAGTGACGCCGTTGATGTCGCATGTCGGCCGGGCCGTGCGGCGCTGCAGAGTTGAATAGCCCGCTTCTCCGAACGGAGCAGAACTGCCGACCTCCTTAAGAAAGGCGTCGTCCGAGAACGGCAGTTTCGCATACTGCTCAAGTTCGACGGTGGTAAGTTCCAGAACGTCGTCGTAAAAGCCTGGTATCTGAATGCGGCCATCATCACCGACGAGCGTGCCGCACATCTTCGCTAAGGCATTCACAGGATTCGCGATACTGCCTCCATAGATTCCGCTGTGAAGATCTTTCGACGGACCTTTCAGTCGGACCTCTGCCGCCACGATGCCTCGCAGCCCGCACGTAATCGCCGGAATACCATCAGCATACTGACTGGTGTCGCTCACCACCGCGACGTCAGCCTTCAGCAGGTCACCGTTCGATTCGAGAAAATGTTCCAGATTCGTGCCGCCGACTTCTTCTTCACCTTCGATCAGCACCTTCACATTTACGGGAAGACTGCCGGTCACCCTGATCCAGGCTTCGATTGATTTCAGATGCGTGAACAGCTGGCCTTTGTCATCGGTGGCACCGCGCGCAAACAGTTTTCCGTCGCGCACCTGCGGCTCGAACGGCGGTGTTGTCCAGAGGTTCAGGGGGTCCGGCGGCTGAACGTCGTAGTGGCCATACACCAGGATCGTCGGCAGTGACGGATCCTGAATGCGCTCTCCGTAAACAATGGGATGACCCTTAGTGGGGTAGATCCGGGCCGCCAGGCCGGCTTCCGTCATCGACTGCCTGACCCAGTCGGCACACAACTGCATTTGCGGTGCAAAGGCCCTGTCGGCGCTGACGCTGGGGATACGCAGAAACTCGCACAACTGATCCAGCGACGTCTGCTGTCGCTGTCGGAGGAATTCGAGAACGCTGTGCATAGGAGAATAACCTGCCTTCCGGCGAGGAGACTCAATGCCTCACAACCGCCACATTCTGCCGGTAAGATGGAATCATTCGGGTCGCGCCGGAAGGGTAGCACGGTTCGCCGCGGGGAAAAAGACGCCCGACAGCAGAAATGCAACGGTTGCGTTCAGGGCAACTTGCCGAAACAATTATGAGCAGATCTGCGAAACAGAATCGCAGACCTTGACAGCCGCAGCGGAAATGCGGGCGGCGGAACATGACCTGACCGATGCAACCCGCAGCGTCAGCGAGAGAACGAGGCGCTGTGATTCGCCTCGCTGACGCTGCGGGTGACTTAACGGCTCCTGGATTCATCAATGCTCTCGTATCGGACTGGGTATGTCAGTGTGACCGGAAATGTCCGGGACAACAACGAAGACTGCTGCTTCGTTGACAGCCGCAATCGTTTTCTGATCGTGGCCGACGGCATGGGTGGCCAGAGCGCGGGCGAGCGGGCCAGTGCATTGGCCGTGGAACTCATCCCGAAACGACTCGAACAGCTGCTCGACTTTGACCATGGTGCTGCCAAGGCCGTTTCAGAAGCTCTCGAAAAATCGATCGCGCTGGCCAACACGGAAATCATCGCTCTGAGCGAGGTCGAACCGGGCCTCCGCAACATGGGGACCACCGTCGTCATGATGGTACGCGTGGCGGACCGGTTTTTCTTTATCGGTGTCGGTGACAGCCGGGCGTACGAACTTCGCGGAGGCCGGCTGAAGCAGCTGACCACCGATCACTCGCTGACGCAGGCTCTGCTCGATGCCGGCACGATCAGTGCGGAGGAAGCGAAGACTCACCGTTACCGCAACGTGCTGTACAAGTACCTCGGCAGCCGCGACGGCGCGACGGGCGGAGGCGCGGTTGAGATCACTCCAAAGTCCGGCGACCGGTTTCTGCTCTGCAGTGACGGACTGAATGACGGGCTGGGCAACGAAGAGATCGCGGCGTTTCTGAAGTGCGATGACGATCCTCAGAAGATTGCCGAGAGACTTGTCAACGCCGCACTTGAAGGCGGCTCGCGCGATAATATCACGTGTGCCGTTGTGATTGTGGACTGATGCCTTCGCAATCAAGTCTGATCACGACCGACTGCGAATTCGCTGCAGCACACCTGCGGGCCGGGCGACTGGTGGCGTTTCCGACGGAAACTGTTTACGGGCTCGGTGCAGATGCCACAAACTCCATGGCGGTTGCCGCTGTCTTTGCTGCAAAGCAGCGCCCCTCGATTGATCCGCTGATCGTGCATGTCGCCGAGCTGGCTCGGCTGGGTGACGTCGTCACGGAGATTCCTCCGCAAGCCAAGATTCTGGCCAAAGCATTCTGGCCCGGGCCGCTGACTCTGGTGCTGCCGAAACGTTCGACGATTCCGGATCTTGTGACAGCAGGGATGCCGGGAGTCGGAGTCCGGATTCCGCGGCATCCGCTGGCGTTGCGTCTGTTGCAGTCTGCAGGATGTCCGGTCGCCGCACCCAGCGCAAATCCATTTGGCGGAATCAGCCCTACGACGGCTCAGCATGTGTTCGATGGCCTGGGCCACAAGGTTGACGCGATCCTTGACGGCGGTCCGTGCGCGGTGGGGGTCGAGTCGACAGTTGTGTCGTTGATGGGATCGCGTGCCGTCGTGCTGAGACCCGGCGGTTGCCCGATTGAGGACATCGAACATCTGATCGGGCCGGTGGATCGTGCCATAGCGGACCCGGGACGGGACAATTCGGCTCAGGCAGCACCGGGGATGCTCAGCCGGCACTATGCTCCGAGAACGCCGTTGTTGCTGATCGAATCAGACCAGCAGGCCGTTGCTGTTTTCGGTCAGCGGTGCGGACTGCTGACTCACGGCACCGCGGCTGAATCCGGGACTTTTGATCGGATTGAAAACCTCAGCCCGGCCCAGGACCTGCAAACTTGTGCGGCCATGTTCTTTGCAGCCCTGAGAAGTCTCGACACTCACGGTCTGGATGTTATCATCGCCCGGCGCTTTCCGGAGTCCGGTCTGGGAATTGCTCTGAACGACCGGCTGCGGCGTGCTGCGGGATGATTCCGGCGGCACATGCGGACTCAAGCGGCCAATGACATATCAAGGCAATTCAGCAGATTTCAGCCGGTCATGACCATGAAAAACTCTTCGCTTATCGTGGTCGGCATTGCATCGGCACTTGCTGTTTCGATGCGGCTGATCAATCTGCCGTTCATGAATTTTTCAGCCCTGGGAGCCCTCGCATTGCTGTGCGGAGCGATCGTGCGACCGGCGTGGCTGGGCATCGTGATCCCGCTCGCCTGTCGCCTGATCACGGACTGCGAACTTCAGCGGCGAACGGGCCATGGCTTCTACGGTTCAATGGCCTTCGACTATGCGGCCTACGCAGCGATCTTTGTGCTGGGACGTATGATCCGGCCCGGGCATACACCGGCCGCTCTCGGAGCGGGAGTGCTTGCTGGGTTGACGTTTTTCGTTGTCAGCAATTTCGGCGTCTGGTGTATGCCGCATGAGCCCGGACAGTATCTTTATCCGCGGACACTTGCGGGCCTTCGCAGTTGCTTCGTCAGCGCACTCCCGTTTGCCCGGGGCACATTTCTGGGTGACGTCGGGTTCACGGTCGCATTCTTCGGAGCATTGAAACTGCTGGCCGCGCCGGCGAACGCTTCTGCGGCGGTTGTTGGCGAAACCTGACGCACTGACAAAGATCACGATGTGGACGGGGACGACCCGGATTCCTGCGACCCGGCTGCCCAACGGCACTTGCGGGGCCATTCTGGCAATTAGCAGTAAGGAACAGACCCACACTAACCCGATGCGTCAGCGAGGCGGCCTCGCTGACGCGTGGAGTTGGTAGATTCCTTCCGGCCGCTGGCCCTAATACCGGAACACCGCACCCACGCTGATCCCCTGGGCCAGGAAGTTTGAGAAGTTGACGTTCTCGCGGATGTCCGGCGTGAAGCCGCCGCCGACAGCGTTTGTGCTGTTGTAGACAATGTTTTCCTGCGGCCGGGTCACTTTCGGGAACCACATGAAATCGTAGCCGCCGTATACTGAAAAGTGAGTGCTGAGGTGAACTTCGCCGGAGAGATTCAGCTGCGTGACCGTGCCGAATTCGACGTTGTTCGAGCCGAACCGGGTCGCACCGGTGCCTAACGCATTTGCGTTGACGCTCGTCGTGTAATCGTTCAGACCGAATGTCACACGGGGCGTCGCACTCAGAGTGAACCAGCGCGTATTGAACGCCGCACGGCCACCGAACTGAGGTCCGTAGATATGGTTCGTGGCGTGAGACCGGATTGTCGTCGTCCGATTCGGCACCAGACCCCGACCGTCAAACGTTCCGCCCGCATTAAATTCTTCATCCAGACTGATATAGCGAAAACCGCCCAGCCATTGCCAGGACGGGCCTTCACCGGCGATGTCTTTGTCACTCAGCAGCAGAATTTCAGAACCCCAGAGCTGTGTCCGGAGACTGGCCTGAAATGAATCATTGAAGATCAGCGCGTTGACGGCAGCGACATCTGTGACCAAACCGTCCGTCAGCAGAGGAATCGCGTAGTTGGGATTGAACGTTGTTCCGAGTGACGCATCAATCGTCGGGTTGATTGTTGCGAGGATATCTCGCGGTCCGGCGATGTCGTTCCGCAGGAATGAGTCACTGGACCGCTCCAGTCCGAAGAAACTGATCTCCAGGTCAGCATTGTTCAGAGCCACGCCCCAGGTGCCGCGAACGCCAGGCACATCCTGTCCGCCGATCGTGGTCAATGTGGGAAACAGAGTCGCTCCGACAGTATTGCCGCCGTTGAGATTGTCGTTAATGTCAACAGGGACATCAATGCCCTGCCGGCTGTTGTCCGGAACGACAAGCTGCAAACCGGTGACCGGAGCACCGATGGTGGTGTCGCCCGCTGCAGTGTTTTCCCACATCAGGAATTCCATCTTCAGCCAGCTGCGGGAGGTGACCTCCGTGAGAAATTTCTCAATCGGCTGTTCATCATCCCAAAGCCCGGGAGGTCCCTGAACGTAATGGTCCACAATCGGAGCCCGGTAGTTCGATTGCGGCAGCTGGATCAGCGGCGGATGCGCGTGCCCGAACTGCGGCCCGTGCTGAGCAGATGCTGCTGATGAAGCCGCGAGCAGAAACGTCACAGCGGCCACAAGACAAAGCAGGTTCGGACGGATCATTCGAGCCGGACCTTTTCAAAGAGTCAGATCACCCACGGACGCTCGCCGGACGACTCCCTGGCCGTTCGACGCCGATGGCAGACAATTCGGCACCATGGACAAAACCCAACCGTGTGGAAGACACAGTCTGCTGTCGTCGATATCGTCCTCCACTGACTTTCAACTTTGATCCAATTCTTCCGACAGGGGTGAATTTGACGTTAGCAGCGATCATTCCGTCTGTGCTGAAAAACGGGCCGGCGGATCGGCCGAAACTGCCGGACGAGTTGTCAGGCGACATCGCCCGAGGCTGCCGATTTCAGCCCGAACTCCTGTGGTGGCGATTCCACAGACTCGAAAATCGCAGCAAATCAGCCAAAATGCCTTGTGCGTCTTGAAGTTCGTGAGTTCTTCTGAAAAGCTGTGCATCCTGCAATCGTGCGCCGGCTTTTAAAGCCCTGAGAAACGATCGCGAACGGGATTTCTGGCCTGGAACGGAATGCGTTCTCATGAAGGTCGTGCTTGAACTGCAGGATCAGCCTTCGAATGTTCGCCGTGTCACGGTGCGCCATGACATCGTGATCGGTCGCGGTTCCGACTGTAACTTGCGACTGTCAGCACCTCAGGTCAGCCGCCGCCATTGTTTCCTGCGCGTCGGACGGGAAGGGGTTTCTGTCACTGATCTTGAAAGCAGCAACGGAACGTATGTTGACGGAAAACGCATAAAGCCGGGAAAACGTTTCGACCTGACAGGAGGCACGGCACTGGCCGTGGGGCCCATCAAGTTCATCGTGCACATCCGGGAGGAAGTTGTCACTGCAGATGTTCTCAAGACTGACCCCTTGAACGAATCGGTGCCGATCGATGCAGATCGGCGCAGTTCAGAAAGGGCGACGGTTGAAGAAACCCTGGAGGTGTCAGGCTCCGGCGGATCAGGACGGCCACTGGACTTTGCAGTCGAACAGGCAGGAACGTTCTCGGATTCCCATGAGCCGACTGAGGAATTGAAGGACAATTCGGACCGGCAGCCGGAGTCATTCATCCGAAGGAATCGCCAGTCGCCTGCACTGATGGATAGTCGTGCGGAGGTCATCGATCTGGGCCGCCGGATCGCAGAACTGGATGCTCAGGATGCCGCACGCAATGCCAGTGCCGACACGCTCCGCACAACGGCTGCGGACGATCGGCCCGAACCGGCCGCTGCCGCTGCCCGGGATCTGCATTCGGGCGACGTCGATTTGCCGCATGTTGTTGTTGACGCCGTTGAAATCGTTAAGCAGGTGGAATCGGTCGATGAAGTTTTCGAATTGATTGATTCCGATGTCGAATACTCCGACGAGATCATTGAAGTGGTTGATGAGCTGGAAGTCACTGCTGAGGCCGACTTCGACGTGATTTCCGACGTCGAAGTGGTTTCCGACGACGACAGCGGATCGAGCTGGTTCGAGGGACCGGCTCAGAACCCACAGGACAAGGACGATATCGATCCTGATTTCCAGAAGTTTCTGAAGGGGCTTTAGACGGGCGGCAGCTGACAACGGACTCGTGGCTGCGATGGCAGGACATGGTCCCGGAATTTCTGTGAGTTGCGCTGCATTGTTGTTCCGGAGAAGCCCGGCTTTTTGAAAAAGCCGGGCTTCTGAGACTCACCTATGAATTCAAGTCCGCTGCTTTCACAGGTCTCGCGCATCAATCGCCGTGATCTCATCCGGGTCGGCGGGGCCGGAATGCTGGGATTGCAACTCCCGAGGCTGTTGCAGGCCGAAAAAGCACAGTCGCCGTTTCCTGCCGGAAAATCCCGCGCGAAGTCGGTGATCTTCCTGTTTCAGTGGGGCGGGCCGAGTCATGTCGATACGTTCGACATGAAACCCGATGCACCGGACGGTTATCGATCGCTGTACAAAACGATTCCGACCTCCGTGCCGGGAATGTCGGTCTGTGAACATCTGCCGGAAACGGCAAAAGTGATGCACCGCATTGCCCAGATTCGAACCGTGCATCACACGATGAACAATCATAACTCCGCCGGGTACACAGCGTTGACGGGAGTTCAGCCGCCGATCGATGATCAGCGCCTCCGGGAATCACTGGATCTGTTTCCGGCCTATGGTTCGATGATTGATGCCGTGGCCCCGAACGCGAATTCGATGCCGACGTTTGTGTCGTATCCGTATGCGATTTCCGACGGCTCAACAACGCCCGGACAGAGAGCCAGCTTTCTTGGTAAGCAGCATGACCCTTTGTTTTTCCGCAACGATCCGAATGAACAGGACTTTCGACTGTCGCAGCTCAGTCTGCCGCAGAATGTGTCGCTCGGACGACTTCAGGATCGCCGACAGTTGCAGGAATTGATCAATCGGCAGGCGAAGACACTGGACCAGTCCGCAGCGGCTCAGGGGCTGGATGCGTACTACGAACGAGCCCTGAGGATGCTCAATTCCGATCAGGTCCGGAATGCCTTCGACGTGTCGCAGGAACCTGACGTCTTGCGCGAAGCCTACGGTCGAACGACCTACGGTCAGGGCTGTCTGCTGGCTCGTCGGTTGGTGGAATCCGGAGTGAAATTTGTGACCGTCTATTTTGCTCAGAGCATCGGCGGACGCAGCCGAACCGAAGGCGGCTGGGATACTCACGGTTTCGACAATACGCGCATGTACGAAATTCTGCCGGAGTTTCATTTTCCGATCACCGATCACACGTTGCCGGTACTTCTGAATGATCTCAGCGACCGCGGCCTGCTGGCTGAAACGCTGGTGATCTGGATGGGCGAATTCGGACGGACGCCGAAGATCAATGCCAACATCAGCCGTGACCACTGGCCGAAGTGCTACACCGTCCTTCTGGCCGGCGGCGGCATTCAAGGCGGTGCCGTCTACGGTGCCTCTGACAGATACGGCGCCGTCCCTGATCGAGACCCGGTCACCACCGGAGACCTCGCTGCGACAATGTACCACGCTCTGGGCATCGACCACACCACCGAAGTCCGCGACAACCTCAACCGCCCGCTCCCGATCGCCAACGGCCGGCCGGTAACCGAGATTTTTGTGTAGACACTGGCTCGATCAGGCACCGCCACCCGCTGGCGCATATTCCCCGGCTTTGGAACGGCTGTATGCCATGAGAATGTTCTCGACGGAAAGATCCTCGTCGATGGCCTCCCAATGCACACCAAGCCCTCGCCCAATGAGTTGCCACTGCTCACGAAGAGCAGGCAAACTTGCATTCAGCCTGGGGAAATAGCGGACGGGCACTACGACGCTGCGTTCGTCCGAGAAAGTGACCAACATAATATCGTCGGAGAAAGAAACACGCTGGATGCGAAGATCACTCACGGTTGAAGCCCCCAAATGTGCGGCGGCTCAAAACGATCGGCCAAGTAATAGGAAAAGCGAAAACCGCATTCGCGCAGAATAGTTGGCACGATGGGATTGTAATTTGACGGAGCGATCGGGGTCAACACCCTGGATAGACGCCAGCGGGTTCCTGAACCAATTGCCAGATCGCCAGGGCTCAGCATTCGCTCCGTCTCCAGGCCACTGCCTGTTGCTTCCGACTCCGACATTGCTGCAGCCGCTCATTCGTAGCAACGCGATAAAAGATTCTCTGGAGAGTCATCCCAGGCGTTCAACAAGTCCCTTCTCCCCATGCAGGGGGAGAAGGTGGCCGACAGGCCGGATGAGCTTCGGTCGGAAAGCGCCGAGAGTCCTGCGGCCCGATCTAGGTTTTTGAAAGAGGCCCGCATCACCAGCCAGTTGGAACATCCTGGCATCGTACCAATCTATGAGCTAGTCCTACGACCAGCTGAGCAAAACACATTCTATACGATGCGCCTCGTTGAGGGCCGCACCCTGACAGAGGTGGCGAGTGAGTACCATCAGCGATTGCGAGCGAGTCAGGCGCAGCCGACGGAGTTGCTCGCGCTGCTAAGTGCCTTTGTCACCGTCTGCCACACAGTGGCTTACGCTCATTCTCGGGGCGTTACACTGGAATGCACGGGAAATCGTCGGACAGGAAATCGTTTATGCTGTAGCCCGCGATGTCACTAACCGAAAGCATGCGGAGGAATTACTTCAGGAAGCAAATCAAGAGTTAGCCATTCTCCGCCAGCGATTGCAGCGGCGACAGAACTGAAGAACCAAAGGAGGCGGTGAAGTCTTCGTCTGTTGCCCGCAGTTCCGTATTTGTCTTTCTGCACGAGGTTGGACAAACCGCCGCAGCTTGGCGCTTTGCCCAGCTGCAGGCAGTGAAAGAGACCTCTGCGGCAGTGCCATCATTTCGACGACGGCGAGATCTTGGTCAGGTCAGCCAGGCGTTTTCCCAACACTGCTGATTCAGGAGGGCGTGTCCTGAGCGACCATATTCTTGCTCACTCAGGACGGTTAGTCCTGAGTCAGATACGACATTGGAAAATCTGCCACCGGTGTTGTCGTATCAACCGGATTCCAGCCCTCGTGAGGCGTGGCTGGAACTCGTGCCGAACTTACCATCGTTCTGATGACGCATCGCGAACTATTTCTCTTCGCTGCCTGACACTTTCGGTTGCTCCTTCCCATTCATTAAAGCTTCCGCCTCGTGGAACAGGATTTCGGCGATCAGCAGGTCATGGTCGCCTTTCCTGCCGGGATCTTGCTTGAGGCGGGTGATCAGCTGCGAGGCTTCTTCCAGAGCCGTTTTCGCTTCGCCCGCCTTGCCGAGTTGATGCTGGGCCATGGCGAGGAGGGCCAGGTTCAAGGCGTGCGCCACGTCGATGGGCTTGTACTCTTCGGATTTCGCCACGTACTGCACCGCCGACTTGGCATCTCCACTGCGGTAGGCCATGAGTGCGCGGCTGAGCCAGCCCCATGGCGGTAGCCATTCCGGCACGGTTCCGTCGTCCAGCGATTTGGCGAGCAGGTCCCCAGGAAGTTTCGCGAGGTCGATTGCGTCGGCTCGCAATAGACAAGCCTTGACGACCCGCTCGGCGGTTTCAGGGTTTTTCGATTCCGCAAAGTGCTGCACCATGCGACCGCTGAATTCGGCATAAACACTCGGATCGTCGGTCAACGCCAGCACCGGCGCAATTCGGAGCCACACGAGCGTGTCTTCTGAATTCTGCTCGATTACCTCCAGGCCAAACGGGGCCGCCTCATTCCATCGCCGCGCCGCCGTCAATTGATCGAAAGCTGTGCGTGCCAACTGGGGCTTCAATTTGATTACTCGCAGCCAATCGGCTTTGGCCAGTTCCCATTGCTGGGTCGCCAAATACGCTGCTACGCGCTTGCTCAGCAAATCCGCGTCGGTGGAATCCGGAGTGATGAGTCGGTTGTACAAGACGATGGCCGAGTCCCAGTCTAGCTCAGCGGCTCGCAGGTCCGCCAAACCGACCGCCGCTTCCGGATGCCTTTCCAACAAGTTGGAAAGTGCGGACTGCTCATGCAGCAGATAGTAGGCCACGGCAAGTTTAGCCCAAGCATCAACCGTTTCAGCCAGAGAATAAACGCGTTGCAGGGAGACTCGACGGAGATTTAACCCTTTACCCTCGAGTAAAACGCGAAAATCCGACCGGCCGTTCTGCGAGTTGGCAAACCGGGCATTTTTCAGTGTGAAGAGTGCTGTCTTCCATTGCTTGGAACCAGTCAATGAAATGCGTTCCGGGGAGCCATGATAGGAATTAGCGGAGGTGTCGTACTGGATATAGAACAATCCCTCGCCGTCATCCCAGTATTCAACTTCCACTATGGAGTCCATGCTCGTTTTCGATTTGAACTTGTCGTCGATGGCGAAATAGGCGTGCCCAACTTTGTTCTTTTCCATAACCTTGCGACAGTCTTCCTCTTCAATCATTGCAGGTTCCGAGTTTCCGTCAGCTTGTCCTTCTACGAAATCGATGCCGCTCGCTTGGTTATCTCGGCCCAACTGAACGAATTGTTCTGGCCATTTCTGAACACTCAACCGCCACGTCAGCAGATTCGCGAGTGAACTCGCAGCAAGTGCGTTCGGTTTCAGCTCGATCGATTTCTCCAGATCGACGCGAGCCGCATCTATCTGCCTGCGGTCCTTGAGAATCTTGCCACGTGCCGCGTAGACCAGTGCATCTATCGTTTTTCCATCAATCGCCCGGTTTAGATCGGCTAGTGCTTCGTCGGCAAGATTCAGGCTGGCGAGAACGCGACCGCGCACGCTGAAGAATTCGACGGACGATGCTTCTGCCGAGGCGATCTGGGCCAGGTCGGCCAGGGCTTCGTCGGGCAGACCGAGATCAGCCAAGCGGCGGCCGCGTTGCAGCCGGAGCACGGCATCGTTCGGCTCCGTTTTGAGCCGGGCGTCAAGTTCGGTGAGCGGCTGACCGTCAAGCTGCCGCGCCGCTTCACGCTGCAATTGCAAGAAGATGGCCCATTCGAGCCACCAGTGGCTCCTCGGTACGCCACTGCCGCAGCCAGGGTCGTTGTCGCGCTGTTGCTGGATCCACGAGCTGGCCAGTTGGAACAATTGCCGGGCTCGTTCCGGGTGCTGAAGCTTTAGGTGAGCCATGGCCGCCAGGAATTCAAACCCGGGGTGGCCGCGGTGTTGGTCGAGCAGATCGGCCGCCTGTTGGAATTCTCCGCGACGGAAGTGGATCGCGGCCTTTAACCTGGGCTTCCAGTGAGAATCAGTACGGTCCGCGGCGGCGGTCAGCTGTGCGAGAGTCTCGGCGGAAATCGGATCAGGGCCGGCCACGAGCGTGTAAACCAACCAAGTTGACGAATCGGCGTCGGTCAGTTTCTCGGCTCTGGCAAACAATTCGGCTACCGCCTGGCGATAACCGTCGCTGTCTCCTGA
>JANNGQ010000099.1:0-4214 GCA_031403975.1 Planctomycetota bacterium | reverse complement strand
CGCAGCGCGGCTTGGCCGGTGACTTCGAAGATGACCCCAGGCTTGATCGCGAGGGATATCGGGAAATCATCGAGTTGCTTCGAGAGCTTGGTGTCAAATAGGATTTCAGTGAACCATTATACTGCGAGCGGCGGCTATTGAGTCGTTTAACGGCAAGCCGAAGGCGACGGCTTTGTCCTTGCACAGCATCAGCCATGATCGTGCCACACCGTCGCCTGCGGCTTGCCGTTAAACGAAATGTCTCGGCGAGCTCACGCCCGCCGCTCACCAATTGAACACTCGGTAAAAATGTCAGCAATCTTTGCTACTTCGTGCGTGCCGCGATCGGCTCTCAGTTTGTTGCCGGGAATTGTATTGTTGCTCGGGCGAGGAGCTTTGCTGGGCGATCAAGTCGTGGACTATTTGCGCGATGTTCGGCCGATCCTGGCGGATAACTGTTTTCAATGCCATGGACCGGACGGAGGCGCACGGCAGGCGGGATTGCGATTGGATCAGCGCGCCGCAGCACTCGTACAGCTCGACAGCCATCAGGTGGCGATCCAGCCAGGCAATGCCGACGAAAGCGAACTTGTGCGGCGAATTGAGACGCCGGATTCGGACGACGTTATGCCGCCCCTGGAAACAAAACGGCAACTGACAGCGGCGCAAAAGCTATTGCTCCGCACATGGATTGAACAAGGCGCGCCTTATACCGAGCACTGGGCCTATCAAAGTCCAATCCGGCCGGATTTTCCTGCCGTGGTCGATTCGGCCTGGGTCCGCAACGGGATTGATCCCTTTGTCCTGTCGAAGCTGGAATCAGCGGACTTGCATCCTGAGCCGCAGGCGGACCTGACAACCCTCATTCGCCGCCTTTCACTCGATCTGACTGGATTACCGCCGACAGTGGACGAAGTAGATGCGTTTCTCAATGACTCGTCCCCGAACGCCTATGAAAGACTCGTCGACCGTCTCTTGGCTTCGCCTCACTTTGGCGAAAAGTTGGCGCAGGACTGGTTGGATCTGGCTCGCTTCGGTGATTCGAGCGGATATCAGGACGACGGCGATCGTCCGAATTTCCCCTACCGTGACTATGTCATCGCCGCGTTCAACTCGAACATGCCATTCGACCAGTTTACGATAGAAAACCTCGCGGGCGATCTGCTCCCCGATGCGACGCTCATGCAAAAGGTCGCATCGGGCTTCAATCGCCTTCACCGACACAACGAGGAGGGAGGCTCAGATCCCGACGAATTCCAGGTCGTCTATTCGGTCGACCGCACCAATACCACGGCCACGACCTGGATGGGCCTGACCTTTGGATGTGCACAGTGCCATGATCACAAGTACGATCCATTCTCGCAGCGCGAGTATTATCAGCTCTATGCATTCTTCAACAGCCTGAAAGGTGAATTGGTCATCTCCAAGTCCGCTTCCCCGCCTCAGATCCCAGTCCCAGGCGATTCAGATCAGCGCCAGCTGGACCAACTTGCCGGCGAGATCGCCGAATTGGAGCAACGAAAGGGAAACGCCGGGCTCGAAGTGCAGGACATCGACGCGCAATTGACCGCACTCCGTGAAAAGCGCGACGCGCTTGAAAAATCGATTCCGCTGGCACTGATTTGGGAAGAAATGGAGCAACCACGTCCCAGTCGCATTCTTACACGTGGCGATTATCAGTTGCCAGGTGAGACGGTCGGGCGAGATGTTCCAGCAATTTTTCCGCCGCTTGATCCAGCTGCTCCACGCGATCGGCTCACGTTGGCGCGATGGCTCGTCCGGGGCGATCATCCGCTGACGGCACGCGTTGCGGTGAATCGGATGTGGCAGCTGTGCTTCGGCGTGGGCCTCGTGCGCACCCCGGAAGATTTCGGGGTCCGTGGCGAACCACCAACGCATCCCGATTTGCTCGATTGGCTGGCGACGGAATTTGTGCGGAAACCCCTCGATCCCACCGAGGAGCACTCTCCCTGGGACGTGAAGCGGCTCATGCGATTGATTGTGACGTCCGCCACGTACCGGCAGTCCTCGGCAGTGAGTCCAGGACTTCGCGAACTGGATCCGGATAATCGATTGCTGGCTCGTGGAGCCAGATTTCGACTCTCGGCGGAGGAGATCCGCGACGGGGCTCTCGCGGCGTCAGGTCTGCTGACGCGGCGCATCGGTGGCCGCAGCGTCTATCCGTATCAGCCGGATCACTTCTATCGCGACAAAGAGGACGACCCCGGCGAATGGAAATGGCCTCTGGAAAATGGCGAGGAACTTTACCGCCGGAGTTTATACACGTTCCGACGCCGGACAACTCCCTATCCTTCGTATCAAACGTTCGACGCTCCCAGCCGCGGTGAATGCACGGTCGCACGATCTCGCACGAACACGCCTTTGCAATCGCTGGTCACCATGAATGATCCAGCGTTCGTCGAAGCGGCCCGCGTGCTCGGCGAGCGTGTCGCCGTATACGGGAGCAATGACGAGGAGCGATTGAGTTTCGCCTTCCGAACGGTGCTGTCGCGTATGCCAACAACACGCGAGCGTGCAGTCCTCGTGGAACTATTTCAGTCCGAGCGAAATCGGTATGTGGCAGACCCTCAGGCGGCTGCCACGGTCATTTCCCATGGCGCGGCACCGCGACAATCCACTGCAGATCCCGTCGATGTGGCGGCATGGATGGCCGTCGCGACGACCCTGCTGAACCTTGACGAGGCGATAACGCGCGAATGATTCCTGAACATGTGCGATTGATTTTACGGCGTCAATTTGTGACACAGACTTCGTGTGGAATTGGCGCTGCCGCGATGGCAACCTTGTTGACGCCCCGCGCGACGGATGCTGCGCCGTCAACGGGTGTTCCCGGATCGACTGTTGTCACCCATTTTGCCCCCCGCGCCCGCCGCGTCATCTACTTGTTCATGTCGGGTGGTCCCGCCCAGATGGATCTCTTCGACCATAAGCCAAAGCTGCGCGACATGAATGGTCAGGAGATTCCAAAGAGCATTGTCGGTTCGCAGCGGCATACTACGATGACGCGGGAACAAAAGGCATTTCCCATTGCTGGCTCCCAATTCTCCTTTGCCCGCTATGGCGAATCGGGATTGGAGCTCAGCGAGCTGTTGCCGCACACTTCGGCGATCGTTGATCGAATCGCCGTGATCCGCTCGATGCACACAGATCCCATCAACCACGATCCGGCCGTAATGTTTCTGCAGTCAGGCAGCAGCCTCTCGGGGCGCCCTTGTCTCGGATCATGGTTGTCATACGGACTGGGTACCGAAAACGCCAATATGCCTGCCTTCGTCGTGCTGCTCTCGGGGCCGGCCCGCGGAGGGCAGCCGCTGTTGTCGAAATACTGGCACAGCGGGTTCCTTCCAGGTCGCCATCAAGGCGTTCAGTTTCGCGCGGCCGGCGAACCTGTAATGAGCCTCGCCGACCCTGCGGGGATCTCTCGCGGCGACCGTCGAAATATTGTCACTGCGGTGAACAAGCTGAACCGTTTGAAGCTGGAGACAACTGGCGATCCGGAAATTGAGGCACGCATCAATGCCTTTGAACTCGCTTATCAAATGCAGGCGACCGTGCCCGAACTGATGGAGATTCGCGGCGAACCTCAGCACATTCTCGATATGTATGGCGCCGAGCCAGGCCAGGCGTCGTTTGCGAACAACTGCTTGTTGGCCCGCCGCATGATCGAGCGCGGTGTGCGATTCGTCCAACTGTATGACAAGGATTGGGATCATCACGCCGACTTACCGAAGAAGATCCATCTCAAGTGCCAGGAGACGGACAAAGCATGCGCTGCGCTGATTCGTGATCTCGCCCAGCGAGGCCTATTGGACGACACACTTGTCATCTGGGGCGGCGAGTTTGGACGGACAACCTACTGCCAGGGAAATCTCACGGGCGACAACTATGGCCGCGACCATCACCCGCGCTGCTTCACGGTCTGGCTGGCTGGTGGCGGAATCAAGTCGGGAATCGTGCTCGGAAAGACCGACGATTTCTCTTACAACATCACTGAGGATCCGATCCATGTTCACGATCTGCAGGCCACGATTCTGCACTGCCTCGGCATCGATCACGAACGGCTGACCTATCGATTTCAGGGCCGGGACTATCGACTCACCGACGTCAGCGGCACGGTGATCGACCGATTGTTGGCGTGAGACGTTCATTGAGCTGGGCGTCAAACAGGACTGACGTCCGAGGATCTGATGTCCGGCAATGAATCTCGTGACGGC
>JANNGQ010000098.1:0-6519 GCA_031403975.1 Planctomycetota bacterium | reverse complement strand
CTGCTGATTCTGCTGACGCTGTACCTGCTGTTCAATCACAAACGAACGGCAATCGGCGTCATGGGGATGATCCTCGGGATGTTCCTGTTTCTGGATATCATTATCAGTCTGCCGGCAGTGCAGCAGCTGCTCGTGAAGTTGCGATTCGTGGGATTTCAGCCTCAAGCGCCCCGTTCATTGATCTGGCAGGTTTCGTGGGAACATATTGTCAACAACCCGATGCTCGGCGTTGGTCCGGGTGAACCGCAGAAACTGCTGGCTGTACTGGATATCTGCCATGCACATAACAATTTTGTTCAGGTTGCGTTCGAATCGGGAATTCCCGCTGCTGCGATCTTTACCCTGATGATTGCGACTTTGCTCTGGCTGCCTTTCAGAACGTTGCTGAGGAAGCGTGAGTATTTTGTGCATACGCTTCCGATCATTGCATATTTTGTATTCTCTCTGACCGCAGGGCCACTGGTATTTCCCGGAGCAACTTTGCTGCTTGCGGCCTGTGTCAATCTCGCTCGTGTGACAATCCGGCAGCAGGATGAACTGGCGCTGGCGGAACGCATGCAGCGCCGGCTGCCGGAAGTGCGCAGGCCCGCCCGAGCCGCATAATCGTACGAGTTACGCTGAACAAGAAATGTCAAATTGGGCTGTTCAATAATTTCCGACTCGGCAATGATGAACTTGAGTAGTCAGGCCATCTCAGCAGAAAACAGGTACAGATGTCCGTCTCACAATTACGCAGTTCCGAACTGCCTCCGAATGATGTACTTCGCAGCGTTCTGTCAACACGTCGTGTGCTCCTCGCGGATGGTACGTCGGCTCACCTGAATTCGGAGACGTCCGCTGAAGAATGCTGGTCGATGTACCAGTTTCTCAAAGCCAATCCGCCGGATATTGCGGTGGAAATCGGAATGGCTTACGGCATCTCATCACTGGCGATCCTGACGGCTCTGGAAGAAAACAATCGAGGTCGACTCATCTCGATTGATCCCTATCCGGGATTTGAGCATGTACGGCAGTCAGCAGTGCTGGCGATCGGCAAAGCCGGATTGTCGCATCGGCACACACACATGCATATGTCGAGCGAGTCCGCGCTGCCGCAACTCCTCGGCGAAGGTGTCAAACCGGAGTTTGTTTATATTGACGGGCATCACGGCTTCGACCATGCCTTTGTGGACTTTTTCTTTGCGGATATGATGCTTCCCGTAGGCGGTACAATTGCATTTGACGATTCATCGTGGCGCTCTGTGCATCGCGTGATCAGATATCTGCGTCGGCATCGCAGATATGACGAGCTGAATGTCGGCCTGCCAAAAAGTTTTGCATCCGCGAATGTGATCAATAACATCTATAAACGACTGCAGAATCGATTTGGTCCAAGTCGGTATTTCCGCAAAACTGATGACTGGCAACCGCCTTCACATTTTTATCGCAGTTTCTGAAGAGAATTGTCCGTCACCGCCGGCACGCCGTTTCAACGCCGGGCCACACGTCGCGGACAACTTCCCGATGTCATGGAAGGATGCCATGTCGGAGAATCTCAGTCCGCAGTATGTGCTGTGTGTGACAGGTGCCCGAGGAATCAACAAACGCATGGCGATGTTCATGGAAGGCATCCGTTCGAACAATTCGGGCGTGCGGATTCTGTCGCTTCCGCGAGGCCGATGGGTTCTGGACAAATCTGAAAACCGGACGGTTGCAAGTCGCATCGGTCGATGTTCGGCAGACATCGGGCAGGTCTCCGGTGCCCGGCTCACCTCTGTGATGTGTTTCCACTGGGCCGTCCTGCCGCTGGCGATTGTGATTGGATTGTTGCGACGAGTACCCGTTCTTTATGACGAACATGATCATTATGAGATGAATACGCTGGAGGGAAATGGCTCACCCTGGAAACGAGCGGTCTTCAGTTTTGCCGTGCGATGGATTCATCGCAGTTGCCTGCCCTGGGTGTCTCTGATTACGTGCATTCATCTGGAACAGCAGATTCTGAAGCGACATCTGCAGAAGTGGCAACCCTCGGTTCTTGAAATCCACAATTACCCGGCGAGAATCTGGCGTGAGTCTGTTCAGATTCCTACGCCGTCAGAAAAGCTGTGCTTTGTCTATATCGGCGGCGTGTATTACGAAAAAGGCGTGGGAGCATCCGCAGAGGCTTTCCAGTTTCTGCCCGATCACATCAAACCCAATGCGGAACTGCACGTTTTCGGTGAAGGCGACGCCGATTTAATCAGCTGGCTCCGCACGATGCAGGGCGTTGTGGTTCATAATGGTGTGACGCCTGTCCAGTTCCGCAGTTTTGCTGCGACACATCGCTGTTGCGGGTTGTCGCTGCTGGCAAACACACGGCGATACAGCCTGGTCGGTACGAATTGTACGAAACTGTACGAGTACCTGGCACTCGGCATGCCCGTGATCGCAACGCGAGTCGGTGAATTCCCGCAGTTCGTGGGAAGCCACCAGGTCGGGCTTCTGATTGACGGCGATTTGAATCGACGGCAACTCACTGAAGCAATGCTGGCTTTGCTTGACGACCGAGGGATGTTTTCACGGATGGCGCAGAACGCCAGGACTCTGATGAGCAAAGACGAGATGACCTGGGAATACGAATGGAGCAGAATTGATCAGACCGGAGTCATCAACCGCATCCGAAGAGCCGCCTGACAGGAGTGTCGGTGACGGTCATCCCGGCAGCAAAGGCACCAGCGATCACTCCATGTCACAGCATCCAACTCCCGTCTTCATTGTTGGCAGCGGTCGATCAGGCACAACGATCACCGCATCGCTGCTCAATCACTTGCCCGGGATTCAAATCGCTAAAGAGACTGGCTTCATCGGCCAGAATCTCTCTCGACTCAGGGATATCAGTTCCCCGAACGCTCTGGCGACGCTTATTCGGGAGATCAATTCGTGGCTCAAGAGCAATCTATGGGAGAACATGGCCAGCGTGGACGGCTTTCACAGCTTTTGCCGTCAGTACGGAATCGAGGGCGGCAGAGCTCTGATTCATTATATCTGGCAGCTTGATTCTCCGACGCCGTGGCATGAATTGTCGTTTATCGGCGACAACACTCCGCTGTATGTCATGGCCATTCCCGCAATTCAGGAACTGATGCCGGAGGCCCGGTTCATTCACATGGTTCGCGATCCGCGGGATGTCGTCTGTTCAATCTGCAGGATGCGATTCGGAGCGGATGAGCTAGTCACGGCGGCAATGGAATGGCATCTCTATCTCGGATGCTGGCTCATGGCGGAACGCATTGTCCCGGCAGACCGCCGGATCGAATGCCGATATGAGGATCTCTGCACAACTCCGGAACAGACGTTTACAGCATTGGCAGAATTCGTGAATCGCTCAGCAGCGGAGGCCGCCGCAGCGCTCGCGAAGCATGCGTCGGGCGATTCGAAATCCACCACCGGTTTTGAGAAGATCGCAGCCGTTGCTCACCACACACGGCTCAATGAACCGTTAAGTCCTGGTCGCGTAGGACGGTACAAGTCGGAATTGACGCTGGCTCAGATTCAGGCCGTTGAAGAAATCGTGCAGTATGGCATGCTGGCTTACGGCTACGCGCCGTCGCGGTGGCATGTGCATCCGTTGATGCGGGAGGACAGAACGAGACTTCTCAGTGCAATGATCAGAAACATGGCCAATCGCTGCATCAAACGCCTGCGTGGCCGATAATCCCTGAGTTTGCAGATCTTGACCAGAAATCGGACAGCCCGTAACTTTCGTCGAATCGCGGTTTCCGAAATCGGCGGATACAGCTCGCTAGTCCGGGGCGCGAGCGTTCGGGGCACGCGGAGCCGCATTAAACGGTCTGTCCCGGAAAAGCTCGAACTCCACTGCTGGCGAGTCGTTTGGGTGCAGAATGCGCGAAGGAGTGCGCGGTGTTTCAACTGACCTGGCGGGATACGACCGCATGGAGTCGACAGGGAGTTGAGCACGTGCCCGTGCCGCCTCCTGATCCGGCTGTTGCCCGAGCCGCGCTGCTTTGCTGGGAAGAGCATTGCGTTGAATGTTCGATGCCGCAGTGCTATGCAACGTGCTCACTCTTTGTGGCTCGTCCTGACCAGAAGTGTGCCCGGTTTGTTTATGGAATTGTGCCCAACAGTCAGGTCCGGGGATTATTCCGTTTTGGGGCCGACATTCGGTTTCGACGATGGGCGAAGCTGCAGACGGCCTGGCCGTCTCACTTGGCATTGCTGGGTGTGCGCGGCATTCGTGCTCAGGCTGCGCTGCTTCACTGGAGCGAGAATGCTGTCAGTACTTTGGCGAAATTGATACAGCGCTGGTCACCGAAAAGACGACTGAACGGTGCGTTCACTGCGGCACGCCGCAAGCTCCTGGAAAGTCAGTCGGCTTTCCTGCCCGTTCGACGTACAAAGCCGGATGTGTTCTTCATCAAATGCTATTCCCGCGAGTCGAGTGGGTTTCGAATCCAGCTGGAACTTGTGACGGATGTCCCCGTATTTCGCACGAGCCTGCCGATTGAGCCTGGCTGGAATGAACATTTTCTCGACGCTGCGGAAATGATCTCCCTGGCGGCTGACAAGGCCGGTGTGCTGAGACTGTCGATTGAGAATGATCGTGAGGTCAGACTGATTTTCACATGGCTGGACTTCGTCACTCTGAGCAACGGCGTGCAGTCAATTCCACATTTCCGCGATGCAGAAATACGGGCGACTGGTGCCCGCAGCCGGCCGGCCCCGGCGGAAAAGATCAAGTGCGTTGCCTGGGACCTTGACAATACGCTGTGGCATGGCGTTATCGGCGACGCCGGCCCTGCGGGTGTGACTCCCAATCACGGAATGATCGACCTGATTCCTCGACTGGATGAAAAGGGCATTCTGCAGACGATCGTCAGCAAGAATAACTATGACACAGCCTGGCCAAGGATCGAACAGCTGGGCCTTGCGGACTATTTTCTGTTTCCCGCGATTCACTGGGGCCCCAAGAGTCGCAGCGTCCAGCAGATCGCTGACGAACTGAACATCAATGTCGATGCCTTCGCCGTGATTGACGACTCCGCATTTGAGCGGCATGAAATCTCCAGCGCTCTGCCTCAGGTACGGGTCTACGATCCCGCAGATCGACTTGCCATTCTGAACGACGCAGCATTCGATGTACCGCTGAGTGACGAGACGCGGACACGCCGGCTGCAGTACATGACCGAAGCGAAGCGAAAGCGTGTGCAGCAGGCGTCGCGCGGAGATTACGATGAGTTTCTTCGTCAGTGTCACATGATCATCAGACTGCGAACACCGGGGGAGGCTGACAGTGCCCGGTGCATAGAGCTGCTGCAGCGCAGCAATCAGTTCAATTTGAGCGGACGGCGCTATTCACTGGCCGACTACGCCGACTTGGTGCAGTCCGAGAACAACGAGTGCTTCTGTTTTGAAGTCACCGATGACTTTGGCAATTATGGAATTGTTGGCTTCGCCGTCTTTGAAAAACGCCATGATGGATCATTGCTCACAGAGTTTGTGATGTCGTGCAGAGTCGCTCAGAAAAGGGTCGAAGAGACGTTTCTGAAGTGGTACGCCGCTGAGAAACGAAAGTCGGGGTTTCCCCGCCTTCTGGCGCAGCTGCGCGTCACCGCGAAGAACGTGCCGCTGCGAGATGTTCTGGACGCGCTCGGCTTCCGCTGCATCGAAGAGAACAATGACGATCGCCTGCTGGAGATTCCGGCTGGCACGAGCGTCGAAGTCCCGGATGTTATTCGGCTGATCGACGAAAGGTCCTCGTCCGCGCCGGAAATGACAGGGCATCGGGCGGGATTATCCCAGGATCGACAAGCGGCATGAACGGCCAGCCTCGACTGCTGATCGTAAACGCCGACGATTTTGGAATGTCGTCGGAAGTGAACCAGGCCATCGTTCGTTGCTTTCAGCGAGGGCTCATTTCCAGTTCGACGATCATGTCTACAATGCCAGCGTTCGAAGAAGCTTGCCAGTTGGCGCACGAAAACAGATTGACGGCCAGCATCGGTGTGCATCTCAACTTTACCACCGGCAAGCCGTTGGTATCCGAACTGATGGCGAATCCGTCACTCTGCAATGCTGATGGCACGTTTCGGCGATTTCGATCGATGCTTTTGGACCGCAACAGCCGGAAGTTGCTTGCGGCTGAAACAGCCGCACAGATTGAACGCTGTCACAAGGCCGGGCTCCCTTTAAGTCATGCGGACTCACATCAACATGTACACACCGAGCCATGCGTCTTGCTCGCGATTCAATCGACGCTCAGAAAGCTGGGAATTCGCTGGCTGAGAATCTCCAGGAATATGCACCTGCAGCGGTCGTTTTCCCCCAGGCGTCCGGCAAAAGCCGGCCTGAACCGGCTGATCTCATTTTGCGGATTCCTGCGATCAGATTATCTGGGCACAGTTCCGGAGTTCCTGGATTTTCGCCGGAACCATCAACGGTGCCCGTTCACGCTGGAAATCCTGACTCATCCCAGGCTGGACCCATCCGGAGACATTTCCGACCATGTCGAGCTGACATGCCTTGATCGAACGCTCCCGG
>JANNGQ010000097.1:0-4140 GCA_031403975.1 Planctomycetota bacterium | reverse complement strand
CGTCCGGGATGGCGCCCGGGTCCGTGGCATCGATGGAGGCGTTCGCCTCGGCCTGGGTCGAATCGATGCCCGAGGGGGCGTCGTCCTCCAGGTGCGGCAGCGCCGGGTGTTCTCACGAATCCGGCTACAAGTCAATCAGAGCCGCGCGAGGTATCGCTGAGAGGACAGGCACTGGGCTGCAATTTACGGCAGACGTTGTTGTCTGAGTACATTTCGACGGCAGCAATACCGCTTCGACGTTGGTCAGTCTTTATGGCTCGATCGCCTGATGGCAACAAAGGCAGATCGGCACTCCGCTTTTCCACAGGTGACCCGTGCTCCCCGATACTTCCACACGAACACGCAGCGAAGAACTCTTCCGCAAATCCTCGCAGCTGATCCCGGGCGGCGTGAACAGCCCGGCCCGCGCGTTTGGCGCTGTGGGAGGTACGCCACCGTTCATTGAACGTGGCGACGGTGCCTACATGTTCGATGTCGACGGGAACCGGTTCATCGATTTCATCGGATCGTGGGGACCGCATCTGTTCGGCCACCGGCATCCGGCAATTCTCGCGGCAATCGCGAATGCTCTGACGATCGGCACAAGCTTTGGCGCTCCCACAGCGGCGGAATATGAGCTGGCGCAGCTGGTCGTGGAGATGGTGCCGTCGATGGAAATGATCCGCATGGTGAATTCCGGGACCGAAGCGACGATGTCAGCCATTCGTGTGGCCCGAGGATTCACCGGACGCAGCGGAATCGTCAAGTTTGCCGGCTGTTATCACGGGCACGTCGACAGCCTCCTGGTCGCTGCCGGAAGCGGTGCCTTGACCCTGGGATGTCCGTCGAGTCCCGGAGTTCCGGCGGGCTGCACCGCCGACACATTGGTACTGCCGTACAACGACTGCGAGAGCCTGCAGTCCGCATTTCAGAAAAACGGCGATCGCCTGGCCGCGGTCATCATTGAACCCGTCGTCGGCAACATGGGTTGTGTGATTCCGGCACCTGAGTTTCTGTCGCTGCTGCGGAGTTTGTGTACTGAATACGGCTCCGTACTGATTCTCGATGAAGTCATGACCGGTTTCCGCGTGGCTGCCGGCGGAGCTCAGCAGCTGTTCGGTATCCAGCCGGATCTGACCACGCTCGGGAAGATCATCGGGGCCGGTCTGCCGGTCGGTGCCTATGGAGGCCGGGCCGACATCATGAAGTGCGTTTCGCCTGTCGGGAAGGTTTACCAGGCCGGCACGCTGTCCGGCAACCCGTTGGCGATGGCTGCCGGAATCGCAATGCTGAAACTGATTCGTGAACAGAATCCGTACCCGCGACTGGAACTGCTCAGTCAGAAACTCGCCGCCGGATTTCAAGCCTCTGCGGATTCAACCGGTCGTTCCGTCCGTATCAATCGAGTGGGCAGCATGCTCACAGTGTTTCTGGTTGGCAAGGACGTCACCGATCTGGAGTCTGCCATGACATCAGATACTCCCGGTTTCGCAAAATGGTTCCACGGAATGCTGAACCGCGGTGTTTATCTGCCCTGCAGTCAGTTTGAAGCCATGTTCGTCTCAGCCGTACATTCGGAGGCGGATATTGAACAGGCGGTTGCTGCTGCTCACGCCGCATTTGCGGCGCTTTGAGGCCGCCTTCCGCAATGTACAGCCGATTGCCGGAATTCTGCCGCCATATCGATTCTTCGCGTCATACCCCCGGAATGTTGTCTTTCCGCAACATTTCAGCGCAGACATGAGACCCTAAACACGGAACTGCGGGCAAAGATGAATCATTGAGAATCGTCAATATCGCGCACCGCGACACACACTAGGATTTCGGCATTCAGGAAACCGCCAGCGCCGGCAATGCAGTTCCCATGAAGCCCTTGAATCTGTCCGGAACCGAACTCCATGACCAGATCAGCAGTGATGGAACCGTTTTCGGGCATGTGTCCGCAGCTGCATCACGAATTCGAAACTCAACAATCGTTTTCGGCGATTCTTGCCGGACACACCATCGAGCTTCAGGGCACTGAATGGATTACCCGACTGTCGCTGGACGAGTCGCGGGAGAATATCCGCTGCCTGCCCGTGTCATTGCGCATTTCAAAACGATTTGTCGACATCAGCGGGGCTTTAGTCCTGCTGGCACTGACATGGCCGATCATGCTGCTGGCCGTGCTGCTTGTAAAACTCACGTCCTCGGGCCCTGTCATCTATTCGCAGACGCGCGTCGGACTGAATCTGCGGAAGAAAAAGGAACAGGATCGTCGCCAGGGATTTGTGTCCACCGCGGCGGATCATTCCGGCCGCCGCCGCCAGGGTAGTGACCGCCGCGAACTGAGTAATTTCGGACGACCTTTCACGATCTACAAATTCCGGACGATGAGGTCCGACGCCGAACAATACGGACCGCGGCTGACCGAGGAGGGCGATGCCCGTGTGACGACGATCGGGCGCCTGATGCGACGCACACGAGTCGACGAACTGCCCCAGCTCTGGAACATTCTGAAGGGTGACATGTCGCTCATCGGTCCGCGCCCCGAGCGTCCGGAGTTTATGATGCAGCTCCAGCAGCAGATTCCGAACTTCATGGACCGGCTGGGGCTCAGACCCGGGCTCACCGGGATCGCTCAGGTCGTGAACGGCTATGACAACGAGCTGGAGGGCTTTCGCCGCAAAGTGTCCTACGATCTGCTGTATCTGCAGAACTGCAGCGTCTGGAACGACCTGAAAATCCTGTTCCGTACAATCCGCGTCGTGATCACCGGCGAAGGGGCTCTCTGACAATGCGGCTTTGCAGCGGCGACTGACGCAATCAGAATCCCTGATGGCGTTGCCGCACGGACCCATGCCGCAAGCCAGCCATCGGATCAGTCGCGATTCCTTGTGGGGCAGGCTTCCAGCCAGCCTGCCTGCCTGGACTTACAAAAAGCGCATGTGTTTTTGAATCAACGAGGCTGGCTGGAAGCCTGCCCTCCGATAAAACCGACAGTCCCCGCGCCGACCGGGAACGCAGACAGCCCACGGAAGATTCCGCGGGCCGCCGAGATGCGATTACAGCGATGTCTGCCTGGTAGACTATGGAGATGCGAGCTGGTCTTGCAGGTCGTCGAGCTCATTGTTCGTATCGATAGCAACGACAAGAGCCCCGATGGACGTGCCCAGCATCGCCAGTGTCACAATGTCGATCAGGCCGAAGCCAGAACTCGTCGGAGGGCAGGCCGATCCGTTGTCGCAGTATTGATCCATCACCTGACCACGGACTACATCTTCATTCGCCGCAACGACAACTCCTTCAGGAGTTCCCGCTGGTGCAGTACCGTACTTCCAGAGGCGAACCGGAGAGGTCATCGAACCTACGGCCAGGTCATGCGCACCACCGCGAACTCCGGTAATTGCGAAATCACCGTTCGCTCCGGTCATTGCGCTGGCCACAGTGTTTCCATGATAGCGAAGTTCCACTGCCGCGTTCTCGACAGGACGGCCCTCTGAGGTATAGACCTGGCCCTGAAGATATCCTTCCGCAGACAGTTCGATGTCGCGGGCGGAGGAAACCGGAGCTCCGTCGAACGCGACCGCGGTGTTGGTCAGGACGATCCCGATGCACACTGCGATGCTGGCGGCCCTGGAAAGAATTGTGTGTTTTCGCATCTCTGTCAGACCTTAGTTCAGTTCCTCGAAGGGCAATCGCCAGGCGGTGGACGACTGCATAAAATCCTTGCCATCCGTTTCATCGGCACGCCCGGAAAGGTTGCTACAATTGGAACTGCCGGAATGAAGAGAATCTCCGGAAAAACCGACGTGCGGCTGTTTCTGCCGGTCGACGCCGTTGTCTGACCCCGCAACGCCTGACTGACGTCTGCATTTAATGTCACAGCAACCGATACAGCCGATTGGTCGAGGAGCCGCCCACAATCCGGCGAACCGGTTTCTTCCTGTCCTGCATGAACCGGACTATGAACAGCTGGAGTTTGACGACGGATTCCTCAGAGAACTGGAACGCCCGACCACGCGCTACTTTGATGACACGTCGAAATCTGTCATCTCGGAGAACGACAGTCCCGATATCTCGTTTCGCTACAGTCTGAATCCGTACCGCGGTTGCTCGCACGGCTGCTCCTATTGCTACGCGCGACCGACGCACGAGTATCTGGGCTTCAGCGCGGGGCTC
>JANNGQ010000096.1:0-1572 GCA_031403975.1 Planctomycetota bacterium | reverse complement strand
CTATGGCGGTTTGAGTGACCTCGCCAGACTGATCGTGTCTCCTGTATCGTTCCCGCGGATTAGAGCGAGTTTCCGCAAGGCGACCGCACGGACGCTTCGAGGTGATCAGGTCGTCCGTTGTCTCAGTGAGTATGATGGATCTTTGTTTGTGCAGGATGATCCGGGCGCGGAGCGAGTTTCATGGCGGGTTCTGTACGGCTGGTTCTCACGTTCCACAATCATCAGCCGGTGGGCAACTTTGATGGTGTATTCGAACAGGCCTATCGCGAGGCCTATCGGCCATTTCTGGACGTCATGCTGGACTATCCCGAGATTCCTTTCGGACTGCACACGTCCGGAAGTCTCCTGGAATGGCTCGAACCGAATCATCCCGAATACATAGACCGCCTCCGCCGGATGGTGGCCGCCTCACAGGTCGAAATCATCGGTGGGGCATTTTATGAGCCGATTCTGGCCAACATTCCGCGACGCGATCGTATCGGCCAGATTCATACCTTTACACAGCATCTGAACCAACTGTTCCGGACAACAGTGCGAGGCATGTGGCTGCCGGAACGCGTCTGGGAACAGTCTTTCGCCGGAGACATTGCCGCCGCAGGAATTCAATACACGGTCATCGATGACTATCATTTCCGCTGCGCCGGGATTCCTCAGAATGAATTGTCGGGTTATTACGTCACCGAGGACGAAGGCCGGCTGCTGTTCGTGTTCCCGAACAGCGAACGTCTGCGTTATCTGATGCCGTTTTCCGAGCCCGAAAAGTGCATCGAGTATCTGCAGGAAGTGGCCGACAAGTTCGACAATGCCGTTGTGGTGTTTGGTGACGACGGCGAGAAATTCGGGTCCTGGCCGGAAACTTACAGGACGGTTTACGAGGAACGCTGGCTGCGGCGGTTCCTCGACCTGCTGCGAAAGAACGAAACGTGGCTGAAGATTTCCACGCCGTCAGCAGTGCTCGACAGCGTCGCGCCGATCGGGCGTTGCTATCTGCCGGATGCCAGCTATCGCGAAATGACGGAATGGGTGCTTCCGCCGGCCGTTCAGAAGGAATTTGTCACGCTCACAAGGCAGAATCCTGACGATGCGGACTGGCAGCGACTGGTGCGGTTCACGCGTGGCGGCTTCTGGCGGAATTTCCGGGTTCGCTATCCGGAAACCAACGAGATGTATGCCCGCATGATCGACGTGAGCAAGCGGCTCGCAGAGTTGCAATCGGACGAACGACTCTCCGATGAATGCCAGGAACTGCTCCAGGACGCAAGGACTCATCTGTACCGGGGTCAGTGCAACTGCAGTTACTGGCACGGAGCCTTTGGAGGACTCTACCTGCCGCATCTGCGGAATGCTGTCTACAAAGAGCTGATCGAGGCTGACACACTGCTCGAAAGGGCCGTTCGGGAGCCAACGGCGTGGGTCGACGTCGAGGCGGCGGATTACAATTTTGATGCACGGCAGGAAGTGAAGCTCAGCAATCATCGACTGATTGTCTGGCTTTCCCCGGCGACCGGCGGACATTTGTATGAACTGGATCTGCGATCCAACGGCGTCAACCTGCTGGCAACTCTGAATCGC
>JANNGQ010000095.1:0-3550 GCA_031403975.1 Planctomycetota bacterium | reverse complement strand
GGGAATTAGTTTCAATGTGTGGCAATGGAAGCCCATAAACTTTAGGGATAGTGATAGTGTTCAATATCTCAGGACGAAGTCCTTGTTCGGAATCGAATCTGCGGCCGACAAAGTGACCAGCCGTTCGCACTCGGACACGTTCTTCACATCGACAGTGTGGTTGATGCATTGAACGTCCCGGATGTCGACTCCTGCTGCAATGTTCAGACTCAGCGAGACATCGTGACCGCTGCGTTCATGCGGTTCCAGATACTGGATCTCCGTTGATTGTCCACTGACGCCGTGAGCCCCACGAGCGACAGCTCCGATCCCGTCCGTTGTGGCCGGCGGGTTGTATCGAGGCCCGACGACCATGGGAAAGACAAACTCGTAGGCTCCGTCGTCGTACTGCAGTGTGTTGAAGTAACGAATGTTGATGTCGATCTGCTTGCCGGGCTCAATGTTGGCAACCTTCTGAGTGAAGACATTGGGCCGTTCTTCCGTCAGGAGTGACGCGACATGACCCTGTGCCCGAGCTTCAGAGTAGATTTGCTCCGCCTGTTCCCGCTCCCGAATGATGCCGCGGATCTTTCGATCGCCGACCGTCATCACGAACTCATTGACCGCGGCGTTGTCCGGCAGTGGGAAGACATAAACAGCTTCGATCTTCGAGTCATAAGGATTCTGAAACTGCTGAGTCACATCGACCGTTGCGATATAGCCGTCGATTTTGCCGACAACGGATGTGTGTTTAAGGGGAACCGGAACCTCCGTCTCGACATTGGGTAGTTTCGCCATCAAGGCACCACAGCCGGGACGTTCTTCGGTTGCTGGTGCCTTCGTTGCCGGATCGACTCCTCTTGCAATGACCCAGAGCTCTTCGCCGGGCATGAGTTCGAAGATCGTGCGTGTTGCGCTGCGGCCGTTGACCTCAAAAGAGCCTTGTCTGAACATTGCATGGGTCCGCCCCTTGACGTTTCCACCGGCGTCGAGTGAATCCGACGATGGCTGGTCCTGAAGGTCTCCCGATGGGAGAACGATGTTGCGTCCTCCTGATGTACTTTTAGCGACCGGCGCACTATCCGAAGCCATATTCGGTGCGCTTTCTGCAGAGGAATGTGGCCCGGCAGCTTCTCTGGCTTCACCGCCGCATCCGAGTTGAAACAGACATGCGGCTGTGGCCAGCAACAACGTCGTGACTGCACTCGCTCGTGATCTGAAAATGTTCATGGGACTTGCCTTTCCGTGATTCGGACGCAGCATTGCTGCTGTATTTGAAATCTGAGATTTGAAATCTGAAATTGAATGACTGCATTCAGCGACAGGCTGAAACGACCGGCTCTCCGCTCTCCGCTTTTCTTTACGCCTTACTCTTCAGCCTTCGCGATCGAAATGTCTGCCGAGATTCTTTCGCCATTGGCGTTGGCCGCAGTTGTCAGTTCGGTATGCCATAATCGTTGGCCCGGGCCTGTGACCTTCACATGCACTCGAGCCACCCGACTGCGACCGCTGGGTAGATTGTTGGCGGTGCTGAAGGCCCCGAGGATCACGCGATTGTTGTTCATGGCCCGGGGGTCGTAGTACGCTGGTTCAGCGAAAGCCGGATGTTCACCGCCTTCGATGCCGACGATGATCACACCTTTCGAGCGACTCGTCATTTCGACCTGCCAGGCAGCCAGTGCCTGATTGCCGGAATCCACGAAGACATCGACCGCTTCGAACTGAACGGCATCCGCGGCGATGTCCGCCGGTCCCGGAAGATCTGTGTCCACAGTCTGCACAGGTGCTTCCGATGGCCGCACATCGGTTTCCTGAGCATACGCCAAGGCCATCAGACTGACATCGAAAGCGATCAGCAGTGCCCAGCTCAAAGGAATCCGGCATTGGCGTCGCAGAGATGTCCGCAGGCATTCTTTTTCAACGGAGTCCATCGCCACTCCTCATGTTCAAAATCGGTTTCAGTTCAGCAGCATTTTCGTTTAACGGCAAGCCGCAGGCGACGGAGCCCGCATGGCAACGAAACGCGGCCGCCTCCGGCTTGCCGTTAAACGAGTTGCTCGCTCTCAAGCCGGTGTTCACAGCATCACGGCTCTCTGAGCCACCAGATCCACATCCAGCTCGTCAAAACGACCATCACGGTTAATATCGTGAGTTTGCTCACCGCTGCGGATCTGGCGAGCCAACGCGAATGCGTCCCGAATGTCGATTCGACCGTTCAGATCCACATCACCGTTGATGTCAGAGTCTGACGCGGTCGACGCATCAGTCGTCATGTTTCCTGTACCACCGCGTTCTGCACGCTCCGGCAGGCAGACAATGCACATCACGGACGCCGCAGCCACCGTTGTCGCGATCGCCGCCCATTGCAGGGAATTCCATCGTCTGTGCCGGACGACAGACGGACGATGCGTCGAAAGGTGTTGCCGCGCATCTGCAAGGATGGCATTCTCAAGACTCGGCGGAACGACAGGTATCGGTCCGTAGCGATTCTTCAGCTCTGCACGGTAATCTTCCGGCAGACCGTCATCAGGCATGTGATCCGTGTCAGAGGTAGTCATCGTTTTTGGCCTCCAATTCAGTGAAGTGCCGAAGCAGGCCCGTTGGTTCAAAGATTCCGGAAACTTTTCCGAACCTGACTCCGTCTGTCCTATTGGCCGACTACTGTTGCCCCGCCGCTCCGTCGGCGGGCGCTGTTACAAACACAACGTGCCAGAGAATCTCGCAAACCTGCCAATCGTTGGTGCGTCGTGTTTGCATAACCCGTCATCGAAACTCGGACCGGACAACCGACGCGATCATGCCGCCAGCACCGAACGACGATCAGACGGACCTGCAGCTGGTGCATGCGATCGACGGCGGCGACATGGATGCGTTTGAGACGCTGTATTACAGACATCGAGACTGGGTGTTGCGTCTGGCGCTGCGGTTCACCAGGCACAATGATGATGCACTGGATGTCCTGCAGGAGACTTTTGCCTATCTGGTCCGAAAGTTTCCGGGGTTCCGGCTGACGTCGCGACTGACGACGTTTCTCTATCCCGCTGTGAAGAATTTCTCGATCACTGCGCGGAGAAAGCGCCTCAGATCGTGCGGCGGCGACGACGAACTACTGCTGATTGCTGAGCCCGTTCAGAATGTTGCCGCCGGCAGGAATGAGCTGGCTCAGTCGCTTGCGGCGCTCAGTGATGCACACCGCGAGATTCTGCTCATGCGATTCGTTGACGAGATGACTCAGCCGGAGATCGCCGCCGCGCTCGAGCTGCCGCTGGGAACGGTAAAGTCCCGGTTGCATCATGCGATCCACGCGGCAAGAAGTCTGCCGCTGGGCGCGGACGATCGTTAAGGCAGGACCTACTTAAAACACGCGAAGTCCTGCCCGGCAGGCAGGACCTACTTAAAACACGCCAAGTCCCGCTCGGAAAGCGGGACCTGCTTACGACAGATAGACGGCATTCGCCGCAGCAATTCCGGCACCAGGTTTGGGGCGGATGTCCTGTCGGTTGAGACATTGTTCCAGAGCAGCAAGGAAGACGAGGACGTTGGATTTCTTCGCCGTTTCTCCCATCAGTCC
>JANNGQ010000094.1:0-3969 GCA_031403975.1 Planctomycetota bacterium | reverse complement strand
GCCCAAGCTTTCTGGCTACGACATCGCGCGCCATGTGCGCGAGAAGCGCGGCGAGGACGTGCTGCTGGTGGCGATCACCGGCTGGGGCCAGAACCGGCCTGAGAGATCCTCAAACCGGGCATAACCACCGAACTGCATCTGCACGGGTTGCTCCACGACCTGCGGTGGCAGCTGTGCCGACCGGTACGAAGTTGAAGCGATGCGAACGATCGGCGTCGGTGTGTAATAGTAACCATTATTCTGAACGTAATAGCTTCCGTGGTGATGGTGACCGCTTTGGTGAGGCACGACGTAGTTCCAGTCGTTGTGCCCGAAATGTCTGCCGTGGTGATGGATGACATCATGATGTCCATTGTGATGGACGATGTGATCATGACCTCGTCGTTGAGCCATCGCAGGCGAAGTGATCAGCAGCGACAGGCAACCCGTCAGGTTGCACAGGATCCAGGTGGTTTTCATCTCAGTGAACCTTCGTCTTGGAAGGAAAGAAAATCAACGGCGTCCGACTTCAGGCGACATGAGTATAGTGGTACGTTCAACAAGCGGGAAGAAAACGGAGTTGCCGCGACCGAGCAGCAACATCCGTTGTCGTCGTTTTATGGCCACAGAACCTCACCAGCCTGCCCCCGAATTGAACCCATGGGAATTGTATGGAGACTGCGAGTCGCTTCGATAGTAATCCATGGGCTGCCTCAAAGTGCCCCGAGACACAGGATAGTAATCTCCGTGGATGCTGCCGTACTCCATTTCAGAGTTGCGGGCAGAGTTGTTGTACCCGTAGGCCCCGTACCGCTGGCTGACTCCACGGTCGTAACCGCGATTCGGCACGTACTGGTTGTTACATCCCGATGGACCGTCGTACCCCTGAGATCCGAAGCCGTAGTTCATCTGCGGCTGTCGCGCGCCGTAGTTGGCGGACCCCGAGAAGTCGTATGACTGGACCGGCTGTCGGTAGCCGCCAGACATCGCCGGATAGCCGCTGGTTCGACCGCAGCCGGTGGACAGACTTCCCGGCCAACGATTCTGGGCGTTTGCAGAAGTCGCCGCCAACGTCGTCACGCCTACCAGTAATGAACACACAAGTATCTTGAGATGGGACATGGTTTTCGTCTCCTGGACGATTGTTCCGAGCACGATTGTGAAGCTGAATGGTTCCGCAACGCATTGACGTAATGCGGATGTCGTGCCACAGCCTGAGTGTTTTCGTCGTGACGGCTTTTCGCAGCAAACTCAGCGTTTCTCTGGCGGATTCTGGTCGACGCCACGAACAGATTGTCACCAATCTGACGGCATGTTGTGTCGAACTGATTCCGGGAAACCCTCGCGATACATGGATCGCAGCGTGTCAGCGAGAATTGCCGTGGATTTGGCGATCTCTCTGACCAGTCGCGAAGCGACTCACCCGTGTGAGTCAGCTTCATCGGACGGATTGCGGAAGATTTTCCGGAGTTGACACTTTTGCCGTGCTCCGTCGCGCAACCGTCACGGTCTTCAGCACGAACCGGCTGATTGCCTGGCTGGCGATGCTCACGGATGTCGATCTCTGGAGATGGTTGAGTACGGATACTCGATCGAAAACCTGGTTGAACGGATGGAACCGTGGATCTCCTGAGAAGACTGACCGCTGCGACCGTTCTGATCTGCGTCTCATGGCAATCCATTTTGCCTTGTGGATGTGAGCAGTGCTGTCAGATGACGGCGGCGTCGCGCCCTGACGCTGAATGTCGTCAGGAAGATGAGACCGTTCATTCCTGTCGGCACGCTTCGAGCCCAGTTGAATGCCGATTGTCTTGTGGACCATCCACCGATGAGAACTCGGTGCCAGTCTGCCCCGGAGAGTCTCCCTGTCGGCGAATCGCAGCGGCCATCGTTGTGAGAGCGGAGAGCACGAGCCTTCCCCATGTGTTGCTGAAATTCGCGGTCGTTGAACCGGAATTCGTCGCGGAACGGTGCTGCGGAGATGTCTGCTGCGATGGAGTCTGTGAATGCCTGCACCAGCATCGCACACTCGTGCCTGGTGCGGTATTGCGCCTGCAGGTCTAGACGTGTGTCGCGCAGTGCGAACTTTGCGCGGCTCGTTCGACGATCCGATTCACAGGACCAATTCTTATGCCATCACTGTCACGACACTGGAAGATTGTCTGTGTTTTCACTGTTCTCACCGTCAGCGGTTGTTCGGCATCGCGGTCGTATGTCTCGATCCCGTTTGCGAATCTCCGCGGTGAGTCGCGGTTCGCAGGACGAACTGAGCCCTTGACGAGCTTCAAGGGCGAAACAGCAGCACAACACTTTGCACGTGAGAATGTCCTGTCGAGCGCAGAGCCCGATGCAACTTCCAGAGATCCTGCGGAAATTGTCCCGGTGAGCCATTCGACGGACATGCCAGATGACACCATCACGCCGATGGTGGAGCCTGTTGAGCGGCCATCTGAATCCGCCAGCTGGACTCTCGCCGCTCTTGAATCGATCGCCTTGCAGCAAAATCCTGCCGTGCTGCAGGCGTCTGCATCGGCTCACAAGGCGATGGGCTACAGGAACCAGGTCGGGCTTAAGCCAAATCCGGTCATCGGCTATCAGGCCAGTCAGCTGGCTGACGAAGGAACCGATCAGCATGTCGCTTTTGTCGAGCAGGATATCGTGTTGGGAGACAAGCTTCAGAAGAATCAGCGAGTGTTGAGTCAGGAGATTCAGTCACAGTTGTGGGAAGTGGAAACTCAGCGATTCCGCGTTCTCACAGATATCCGCCAGCAGTTCTACGAAGCTCTGGCCGCGCAGCGCCGGGTTGTGCTGGCGGAAGAGTTCACGACGATAGCCGCTGAAGGCGTCGCGACCGCCGAAGGACGTATTAAAGCCAAGCTGGGAATTCGGCCAGAGTTGCTCCAGGCCGAAATCCAACTGAAGCAGGTGCAGCTGCAGGGCCGACAGGCAATGATTGCATTTAAGGGCGCATGGCAACAACTGATGGCCACAGCGGGAATGCCCGGAGTCGCACCCGGGACACTTGCCGGAGAACTTGCTTCGTCGAGTACCCCCAGAGAATGGGAGACTCTGAAAACGCAGATTCTCACATCGAGCCCGGAACTTCAGGGAGCCCGAGCAAGGTTCGCTCGGGCGCGCGCGAATCTGAACCGGCAGCAGGCACAGTCAATTCCGAACCTGTCACTCCTGGTCGGTGCCGGACATGACAACGGCACGAATTCGGGGATGCTGAATACTCAGATCGGGATGCCCCTGCCGATTCACAACCGGAATCAGGGAAACATCGCGGCGGCGCATGCCGAATACTGCCGCGCCGCGCACGACGTCCGGCGCACCGAAATGGCGATTCAGTCCCGACTTGCCATTGCCGTTCGCGACGTGGAAGTGGCCGCACTGTCGGTCGCGGAATACCACAACGAGATCGTGCCTCGTGCAGAGGAAACGCTGTTGCTGGTGGAAGATGCGCATCGCTCTGAGGGTGGTGATTTCCTGCAGGTGCTGGTTGCTCGTCAGACGCTGTTTGACGCAAAGCAGGCGTATGTCACAGCCCAGGCAGATCTTGCAAAGGCGACCGTGCTGATCGATGGACAGGTGCTTTCCGGTGGCCTCGAGAGCACGCGCGACACCGAGTTTGACAGTGGACTGCGTGATCAGGCGCTGAGCGGACAATAGGTGCCGAGTCGCGAGGCGTTTCAATCGTAATCACCAGGCGGCGCAGCCGGAGAACGCTTGAGATTCACCAACCGGGCGATGGTACCGTTGCTTGCGAGGCTTCGACAACTCAGCGTCGCCCTATCTAATCCAGTGCGCCCGAACACTCGGCCAGCGTTGATGACCGAGTGTTGCGGCGGGGGACTCTCGGACGTCAGTTCATGGCAACCGAGAGTGACGCACAACGGAAGTCAGTTCACAGAGAAAGGTGTACATCTCCGTCAACTTCAGACTGCGCCCATTGGAGCATTCTCAGAAGCCCGGCTTTTTCAAAAAGCC
>JANNGQ010000093.1:0-1929 GCA_031403975.1 Planctomycetota bacterium | reverse complement strand
CGATCAGCCGCTTGTGAGTCCGGATTTCGAATTGCTCACGAGACTTCTTGTCAATGTGAGGACTTCGAAGAACCGTGTACCGCTCTATGCGAGTCGGCAACGGAACCGGACCATGAACAATTGCCCCGGTGCGTTTTGCAGTATCCACAATTTCCGCTGCAGACTGATCCAGCACGGAATGGTCGTATGCTTCCATCCGAATCCGGATGCACTCTTCTCCAGCGCCAGCCACCGCAAATCACCTTCAGCAAAGACTTTACGCCAAACGATTCACTCCCCGAAAAAAACGGGGAATCGGGGAATATAAAGTTACCGGAAGTTTCTGTCAACTAACGGCCGGCAAGAAAAAAACTACTTCGGCACATGGGAACGCAAACTTCAACTACATCATCCTGTCCGCCACGTCCGGAGGTGCAACCGCATAGCGGCAGGGCTCCATCGAATACGAAGCCCGGCCCTGAGAAAGACTGCGCACCTGACTGGAATAGCCGAACATCTCGGCCAGCGGCGCTTCACATTCGAGAACGCACAGATCTCCCCGCCGGTCCGAACTGATGATTACGGCTCTGCGAGAATTCAGATCGGACTGCACATTCCCAAGGAATTCTTCCGGTGTCACAACCTCCAGGGACATGATCGGCTCCAGAATGGCCATCTTTCCATCGCTCAACACTTTTCGGAATGCTTCCGAAGCTGCCATGCGGATCGCCACTTCATTGCTTTCACCGTCACGATAGCTGACCGAATTGATGACCAGCTTCATGGCCATTAACGGGTTTCCGTAAACCCCGCCGCCTTCCGCTTCTTTCTGAATCGACTCAAGGAGGACCTGCAGAAGCTGCTTCGGCATCGAGTCCGGAGCCAGCCGGGATTCTACGACAACGCTACCGGCCGAATCCGGCAATTCCCGAGCCAGGAGCGAGATGCCAAAGCCGATTACTCCGGCAGGCAGGTGCTTTGTGAATTCCACGGCGACCGTGATCTCCCCCAGCAGCTGTTCCCGATAGCTCACACGCGGTTTGTGGAACCGGACTTTCAGATTGAAGTCACGTTCCATTCGATGCCGGATGACTTCCAGGTGCAGTTCACCCATCCCGCTGATGATTGTCTGCCCTGTTTCCGGATTCGATTTGACTCGAAAAGTGGGGTCCTGGCGTTCCAGACGTTTCAGGGTGTCCTCCAGCTTCTTTCTGTCGTTGCTCGATTCGGGCTCGATCGCCATCCAGATCACCGTGTCCGGAAACACGATCGATTCCAGTGCGATCGGAGACTGCGCATCGCACAGTGTGTCCCCGGTCGCCGATTCACGAGGCCCGATAATGCCGCAGATGTCGCCGGCTTCCACGGAATCCACTTTCTCGCGAGAATCTGACTGAATGTGCCAAAGCTGAGTCACCATTTCCTTTTTGCCGACTCGCGGATTCAGCAGTTTCGAGTTTCCGCTGAGCACCCCCGAGTAAACTCTCGCGAAAAACAGGTCGACATGCTGCTCGGCCTGCACTTTGAAGATCAAAGCACACACCGGGTCTTTCACGTTCGCCTTGCGGACGGCCGTTTGTCCCTCGGTTTTTCCGGACGGAACAATGCCTTCAACCGGGGGCCGATCCAGCGGACTGGGCAGATAGTCCTTCACCCCGTCCAGGACAGGCTGAACGCCGATGTAATCCAGCGACGACCCGCAGAATACTGGCTGATAATCCCCGCTGAGCGTCGCCTCGCGAATCGCAGCCACGGCAATTTCGTGCGGAACGTCATCGCCTTCCAGGCACCACCCCCAAGCGAGATGCTGCTCTTCGGCGAGCTGCTCGGCAGAGCCGGCACGCCTCGCGCCGCCGAGCTCGCGAACGTCCACGTTCCGGGCCTTGCCTGGCGCGGCATCGAGCCGTTGCGGCAGGGGATCGACGTTGAGTCGCTGGGGCCGGCGGCCCA
>JANNGQ010000092.1:0-3617 GCA_031403975.1 Planctomycetota bacterium | reverse complement strand
GGCAAGAACAATATCCACGGCTGGGACTTTGATCTCTACGTAGCCCATGGCGCCGGTGCCTATATCTGCGGTGAAGAAACGGCCTTGCTCGAAAGCCTTGAAGGTAAAAAAGGCCAGCCCCGCATGAAGCCGCCGTTTCCGGCCAACGTCGGCCTCTATGGCGCGCCGTCCACCATCAACAACGTGGAATCCATCGCCGTCTGCGGCACAATTCTCCGCCGTGGGGCCACCTGGTTCAATTCCATCGGCCGCCCCAACAATGTCGGCACCAAACTCTTCTGCATTTCCGGCCATGTGAACAAGCCCTGCAATGTCGAAGAGGAAATGGGCATTACCTTCCGCGACTTGCGATACTTGCCAAGGAGTTGTCCATCCGGACCGATCAGTACCGCTGTGTTATAGACGAGATGTTCTTCGCGTTCGTACAGGCTGAGCACAATATGTACGTGGTGCTGCTTTGCCAGTTCGCCAAAATACTCTGTCGAGGCCCCCGGAATCGACTCCGCTGTTTCGTCCGGCGGCTGGGAGATTCCCACCGACGGAACCGTTTCCCCGAGCACGACGAGATCGGCCTTCTGTCGACCCGCGTCAGCAATCAGCGATGAGAACTCTTCGCAGTTCTTTCTGATGGATTTACCGGTGGGCTGATAATGCACCGCAGCCAGTCGAACCCTGCGTGACGGAGGCGACTCTGTGGCATCAAACCTGACCTCGCTCCATTCCACCTGACCACCGGGAGCCCACTGCAGATGCAGCTCAACCACGGCTCGCGTCGCGGTGTCCGGAACCCGATAGATACCACCAACTGCTGTCCAGTTTTCGGCGTCCGTTTCTCCATCGACAGGATGCTCGGGTTCTGCCGACGGCACATTTCCCGTTTCCCTGATCTGCCGTTCGGGAACGTTGGCCGAAACCATTTTACCGGCATCGTCCTGCCAAAGCACGCGGACCAATGCGCTGCGACGCGGGACTGAAACACGGGATATCCTGCGGACCGCTTCAAAGCGATGGTAGCTGCCTCCAGTGACGTTAAATGACTTCTGAAACCAGCCGTCCAGGCCGTCACGATCATCGTGTGAGATGACGAAGCAGCCGGCCTTGTGCGGGCCGCCGTCGGCATCCCAGGAAAACGTCGGCCGGATTTCAGCTCGCGGAGTCTGCGATGTCCAGCCGGAAGGGAATTCACCGTCCACTGCCGCCGGTGGCTTGGCATCACCGCCCGCGGCTTGATCAAAGAGTGCAGTCAGGATCAGCACTTCTGAGACTATGCTGAAGACCCTGTTGTAGAATCCGAAAGACATGCTGAACTCCCTCGCTTCGCGTCTGTCGCAGCGAAACGACGATTGCATCGTCGCAACAGATCATCCGGACGGAACACGATCGGCAGTGGACGACCACAGCGATCCTGTGTTCCTCTAAGGACCGGCGCAGAAGTAACTGTCGTTTTCCGGACGTGGAGCACGTTTTTAACGTGCTTGGCACGATGGAATCGTGCCCCACTTATTTCTGTCCCAGTCAGAATCTAATTAGATACGGAAACCGACGATACCAGAGAACCGTCATGAATACAGCCGGCTCTGGCTGGTTTCACGCAATCGGTGCTGCACCGTCCGCCGCTGCTGGTTCGTGAACGCCGTATCGAGTACGTTGGCTCCTGTAGTCACTTCCTGATTTGCTGAACTCATCCTCCAGTCGTTTGTCAGACCATGAGCCTTGCAGAACGCACAGATCCACTGTCGATCCTCAAAGAGTTAGTTTCCATTCCGAGCATCAACCCGATGGGACGGGATGTTGCAGGCGAAGAGTTTTACGAAGGGCGCGTCACGGCCTGGCTTGAGGCGTATCTGACTCGCCACGGATTGCCTTGTGAGGTCGTGGAAGTTGCTCCAGGACGTGCCAACGTGATCACGCGGATTGATTCACCTGGCGCAACGCAAACCGTGCTGCTGGATGCTCATCAGGACACCGTGCCCGTGGACGGGATGACGATTCCACCATTCCAGCCCACGGAACACGACGGACGAGTGTACGGTCGCGGTTCCTGCGATGTGAAGGGTGGTCTCGCGGCAATGCTCTCGGCCGTGACACGTCTGGCGCATGAGCGACCGCCGGGCATGCCGCACATTGTGATGTCGATGACCTGCGATGAAGAAGCGACAAGCCTTGGCATCAATCACCTGGTCCGGAGCTGGAGAGGAAAGATCCCTCCGTATCGCCTGTTACCGCAACGTCCCGATCTCGCGATCATTGCAGAGCCGACTCTGCTCGATATCGTGGTGGCCCATCGCGGAGCCACTCGATGGAAGCTCCATACATCAGGGCGAGCCTGTCACAGTTCTCGGCCATCGGACGGAGTCAACGCGATCTATCGGATGTCGCAGGTTCTCCGATGCCTGGAAGAATATGCCGAGCGTCTTCCGTCCTCACGACCAGCGCATCACTTGTGCGGGCCGGCAACACTCAGTGTCGGCTTGATCTCCGGCGGAAGCAGCGTCAACGTCGTTCCGGACACCTGCGTGATTGACATCGACCGGCGTGTCCTGCCGGGCGAAGACGGTCTGACGGCTCGTGCCGAGGTGATCGAGTATCTTGAGACACAGCTGGACTTCGAAATCGAACATGATGAACCCTATTGCCTCAGCGCACCGCTCGGGGATGAGCTCAACGGCAGTCTGGCTCAGCAATTGCTCACGAAAACTTCGATCGTCACCGGACAGAAGCAGATCATCGGAGTGCCTTTTGGAACGCACGCCTCGCGCATCGCGGCCGATCACGTCCCCGCGGTTGTTTTTGGTCCTGGCGACATTGCTCAGGCCCATACCAAAGACGAATGGATCGCGATCGATCAGCTTCTTCAGGCCGCTGAGGTCTACTACCACTTCTGCTCGGATGCTGCCGGCATGACGCTGAGTTGATCTGTTGGTAAACTGTGACGACGACGATCCCCGTCATGGGCAGCTCAGCAGTGCATCCAGAGGAATCTCATGAAAACGACCTGGATCCTGACTTTGCTCGTCAGCTTCATCGTGGCCCGCGCTGACGCTCAGGTCGACTACGGGCGCGATGTGCGGCCGATACTGGAACAGCACTGCTACGAATGCCACGGGCCAAAGATGCAAAAGAGCGGATATCGGCTTGACGTACGTGACATTGCAATAAAGGGCGGCGACATCGGTGAGGCGGCGATCGTAGCGCACGACGCAAAGACGAGTCCGCTCATCCGCTATGTGAGTGGGGAAGACGAAACCATTCTGATGCCGCCCATGGAAAGCGGTCAGGAACGGCTCACAACCGCGGACGTTGAATTGCTGCGGACCTGGATTAATGAAGGAGCAGTCTGGCCCGATGAGTTTTCCGGCAAATCCAACGACCCGAAGCCGCATTGGTCCCTCACGCCGCTGCTGTCACCGGTGGTGCCGACAGACGATGCTGACCCCGTCAATGCCAACGCGATTGACGCATTCATCCGTGCAAAGCTGGCTGAAACTCGCCTCACGCTTTCACCGGCGGCGGATCGACGCACGCTCATCCGGCGCATCACGTTTGATCTGATCGGCCTTCCGCCGACTCCCGACGAGATCAGCTCCTTTCTCGAAGACTCATCGCCTCGCGCCTTC
>JANNGQ010000091.1:0-4341 GCA_031403975.1 Planctomycetota bacterium | reverse complement strand
TGGCAGAATTGTACAATAATACAATCATGAGTCCGGTGCGTCTGCGACAACGCTCGCAGATCTCATGCACTGCCAGGAACTGAATATCTTGCTTTTGCTGCAACCGGTTCCTGTCATCCCTGTGCATGTCACCCCGCCAGGACCGAACCATAAGCAATTTCCCGTCCGCTGCTTTACGGTCTGCGAAAACCCCAGGACGCGGCCATGGCGTCGGCGGCGTCTTCGATGTCGGTGATGTCGCCCCATCCCCCATTGCGCAGAAACGCATGAGCGAACTCATGCGCGATCACATACTGTGCAAACTGTTCAGAAGCCGCGGCCAGCTTCGGTCGCAGAACCACGCAGCGGCTGCCGTTGCCCGGAGTCCCGGGTGTCGGCATCCACAACGACCAGCCAATTCCCGGTTCGAAGTTGTCAATGGTAACACCGAATCGAGGATCCTCCAGAAAGTCGCGTTGAACTACTGATGGCAGTTGTTCCAGCACGAACAGAACTCGCTGCTGCAAAACGGGGTACCGGGAAAACGGTTCAAGGTATGCCGTGAAACCCAAGTGCTGCTCGGTCTTCATTGTGAATCGACTCGTTCGAAACTAAGGGTTTTCCGCGGGGTCGGACTGGTCAAACGCTCGGGCACACCGTGAACGAATTCTTGCAGCCGAATCCGTGAGAATGCGGATTTCCGGAGATGGAAGCCAATCCCCCGTTTATCAGGTGCCGTATACCAGTTCCGGCACAACATTTCCGCCAACATCGGTCAGGCGGAAGTCGCGTCCCTGAAAGCGGTGGGTAAGTTGCTGATGGTCCATGCCGAGTAAATGCAGAATGGTGGCGTGGATGTCGTGGATCGGGATCGGGCGAGTCACCGGGAAGCATCCCAGTTCGTCGGTTTCCCCGATGGTCTGACCGTTGCGGATTCCACCGCCCGCCATCCACATTGCGAATGCTGACACCTGATGATCCCGTCCGATTCCGGCGTTGGGCGTTTTCTGCCCGACCGGGGTTCTGCCGAATTCGCCTCCCCAGATGACAAGTGTATCTTCCAGCAAGCCTCGTTGTTTCAGATCGCGGACGAGCGCCGCACAGGGCTGATCGGTCTGGCCACACATCGTCGCGAGTCCTTCCCGGAGATGACTGTGGTGGTCCCAATCGCCGTGACAGAGATGCACAAACCGGACGCCGCGCTCCACGAGTCTTCGGGCCAGCAGGCAGCTGCGGGCGAACGACGGTTGTGCAGAGTCCGCTCCGTACATGTCCAGCGTTGCAGGAGTTTCCGCAGCGAGGTTCATGGCTTCCGGCGCCGCTTCGCACAACTGCTGAGCCAGCTCGTACGAGCTGCTGCGGGCCAGCGATTCAGGATCGTGCGTCTGCTGATGACGATGCCTGTTCAGTTTCCGGACGGCATCCACGATCTGCTGCTGGTCAGATAGTGATCGACCTTGTGGAGGTGTGAGGTTCAGAATCGGATCAGCACTTTCTCTCAGCGGAACTCCCTGAAAGGCCGACGACAGAAATCCGGACGCGTAGACGGACCCTTTGGTCCGAGGCTTCATTCCTGACTGCAGAACGATGTATCCGGGCAGAGTTCGGTTTTCGGTTCCGAGTCCATACGTGATCCATGCACCAAGACTGGGGCGACCGAACTGCCGGCTGCCGGTATGCAGGTACACTTCGGCCGGATGGTGAGGGATCTCTGTGGCCTGAACGGTTTTCGTGATTGCCAGCTCATCAACGATGCCTGCGGTGTAAGGCAACAGGTCAGAGATCTCAGCCCTCGATTCGCCGTGTCGACGGAATCGAACATGAGTTCCCAGAATCCCGGGACGCCGCTCCATGATCTGAGCAAACTTCATCCGTGCGAGGGCTTCCTCGCCGATCGGCTGCCCGTCGAGTTCATTGAGCCTGGGTTTGTAGTCAAACAAGTCATGCTGACTCGGACCACCCAGCATAAAGAGCATAATGACCCGCTTCGCGCGAGCGGCAAAATGCGGCCGGCCTGTCGGCACGGTCGATTGCTCCACCGCGCCGGCCAGGCCCGTATCGGCACCAGCGGAGTTCTGACCGGCTGTGAATGCCATGCCGCCAAGTCCGGCAAGGCTTCGCAGGACGAAGATTCGTCGATTCATCGCTGACTCCCTCAACACTGACTCTCCATACTCCTGATTACTCGCGTGTCAGGAACTCGTCCGAATTCAGCACGACCCGGACGACCTGCGTCCAGGCAGCCACATCGACGGCGAGGCCCGTCTCATGACTCGCCTCGAATCGCTGCTGCGCTTCAGATCGCACGCTTGTGAGCAGGTGAAGTTCCTCTGCATCCGGCATTCGTCCGAGACAGCGCAGGAGTACCTTCCGGACGCCAGTTTCTTCGTCGCCTGAATCAGAACTGATCTGTCGTGCCAGTGCTTCGGCGCATTCGACGAACACAGGGTCGTTCAGCAGCGTTAATGACTGCAGCGGCGTATTCGTCGAGCGGCGTCGAGTGCATGACGTCAGCGAATCGGGTACATCGAACGTCTGCAGAAGCGGATGCGGCGTCAGTCGCCAATAGTGAGTGTACAGGGTTCGGCGGTGACGATTCTCGCCGTCGCTCATAATCCAGGGGGCCGGAGTGGCCCGGTTGACCATGATCCCTTCGTGCTGAAACGGAAAGACGCCGGGGCCGCCTATTGTTCGACTGAGGAGTCCGGATGCTGTCAACGCAGAATCCCGAATCGCTTCAGCATCCAGTCGGGTTCTGGATTTTCGAGCGAGGAGTCGGTTCTCCGCGTCGTGCAGCTCGAGGTCAGGACGCTGGTCGGACGATTGTCGATAGGTTGATGACGTCACGATCAGCCGGATCACGGGTTTGAGTTTCCACTGATGTTCGATCAGCGCCGCAGCAAGCCAATCCAGCAGTTCCGGATGCGATGGTTGTGTCCCCTGCGTCCCGAAATCGTCTTCGGTCTCGACCATGCCACGACCGAACAACTGCTGCCAGATCCGATTGACGGTGACTCGGGGCGTCAGCGGGTTCTGAGGCGATGTCGGCCAGTCAGCGAATTCCAGTCGAGTCCGCGGCCCCTCCGGCATCGGCGGAAGCACAGCCGGGACTCCGGGCAGAACGGCGTCGCCCGGCTGTGAAAACTCACCCCGAAGAAACATCGTCGTCTGACGCGGCGGCGCGGCGACGGTCAGGACCGCCGTGTTGTCAAAACGGGGAAGCTGAGCCTCCAGGTTTATGATCGTCTTTGATCGTTCCTGGTAACCCGCGTTCTGAATCACATCCTGCGGGCGCAAAGTTTCTGCTAGGCCGTACGTTCTGCAGCAAGCGCCGCAATCTGTGCCTTCAGCGCGTCGCGTCGCGCCAGTTCATCGGGTGCCGCAAACTCCAGAGTCTGTTCATCCGCCGAATTGATGAATGCAAAGAGCTGGTAGTATTCGCGCTGACTGATGGCATCAAACTTGTGCGAGTGACATTGAGCACACCCGAGCGTCAGTCCAAGAAAGACACTTCCGACCGTGTTGGTACGATCAACAACAGCGTCGAGTCGCGAAGGTTCACTGCCGCCGTCCTGAGGGCCGCACAAGAGAAATCCCGTGGCGACTCGATCGTCCTCAGAGGGGTTCGGCAGAAGATCACCGGCAAGCTGACGGATCACGAACTGGTCGAACGGCATGTCATCCGAAATCGCCCTGAGGACCCAGTCGCGATACTTCCAGATCGGTTTTGGAGCGTCCGTTTCAAATCCCGTGTTGTCTGCGTACCGTGCCGCATCCAGCCAGTGCCTTCCCCATCGTTCTCCGAAATGCGGTGACGCAAGCAGCAACTGCCTTTGCAGACTGAAAGCCGGTCATGGCAATCAGCCAGGCCAACAGCCAGGTCATTCGCTGATTGCGACAAGGCTCATCACGCGGAGCGTGATGGCTACATTGAAGCCAGGTCAACAGCCAAGTCGTTCGCGGATTGCGACCGCAGGATCGCACCGGGCCAAGTTTCCGGCCTGTCGCCATAGCGGAGGGGTCTTTCGGGAACAGCATCGCCGCACGCTCTGCAGCCCGGAATGAGACCATCGCAGGCAATAAAGCGGCGGAGTCCGGCGAATCGCCCGCATCGCGACCGGCCTGAGTCTCCGCGAGCGAATTCGAAGCGGACGGCGTCGCAGGTACGTCCGTGTGACATCGTACTCAATGTCCAGGCCGCCTGCATACTTATCTTCAAATGGACACCGCCACTTCCTGCAAGCCCGCCGCAGAGCTTGGGGACTGTCGGGTTACTCGCGGTTCCTTGTGGGGCAGGCTTCCAGCCTGCCTGGACGTGAAAAAGTCGTCCGTGTGTTTGAATCAATGAGGCAGGCTGAAAGC
>JANNGQ010000090.1:0-2642 GCA_031403975.1 Planctomycetota bacterium | reverse complement strand
GTGTTGATCTAAATCCGGGACTGCCTCTGGTTTGCCCGGGTACGGTCTGCGCGGGCGATGAAGAAACCTACACCACACCTGCCATAGCCGGTGCCACCTTCAACTGGGCGGTAACAGGCGGAACAGTTACTTCTGGAGGAGGAGCCGCTGATAATGAAGTCACCATTATTTGGGGCAATGGTCCGGTGGGAACCATCTCACTGCAACAAACCGGTGGTCCTGGCGCTTATTGCGCGATTCCATCTGTGACTGAGCGCTTCATGGGTTCCGGGACATGCGGAATCAGCGGGAGCCGCCGAGCGGAGCGGATGACAGTCTACATGTCTCGTGTAGCGGTGTCACGAGGCATCGGCAGTGCAGGATGTGTCGGGTGGGCCGATTCCTGCCGGTTGTGACGCTTCGGAACAGCCTGCCGGTTCAAAAGCCATTGCCCGCCGACGCCGGAAAGGCTCATCGTGAAATGAAGTGTGCGTGGATTTTCTGAGGCACTTCTGTCCCAGCGCTTCGGGATCCAACGTAGCGTCGGGGTATCTGAATTCCCGTGAATTCTGCATTGCTCTCCGCAATGCGATTCCGGGCCAACGGCGCAAACGTTCTGATAGCCCGGCCCCAGCACAGTGTCGGGCCAGGTCAACGAGCGTCAATCCATCACCACGGCCCAACGGGCCACGGCCCAACGGGCCAACCAGTCGATGAGAGTCGCCCGAGCAACACGCGAATGGCCGGCCCGTCGGGCCTGAAATGTTTGCATGGTGTCTGTTTCCTGGGCCGACTCTCGCTTGGCCCAGGCTATTCGAATGCGTGGACTTTGGTCCGGAATCGCCGGCCCTCTGAGAGTTCCGCCAACAAAGCGCTGTCGACTGCGACTCACTGCCCGCATTCGCGCAAATTCGCGTCCATTCGCGGTCACCTTGCTTTTCGAGGTTTGTGCAGAAGTCCACTGAACCGGGAATGGACGCGAATCGACGCGAATTCAGACTCCTGACGAAGCTTACCGGCAAGCCGAAAGTCAATAACTCGGGTTGGGCTTCGGGGGAAGCCCGCGACAGGGATTCAGTGATCAAGTTTCTGCGAACGCGACGCGATTCGGGTGCGCCTCGCCCTCACAAAAACGCAGCCACACTGATGCATTTCACCGAAGTCCGCGACTGCACGGCGACGGAGAACGCCACTGGTATTCGTTTGGAACCGCATGAGCGAGGCAGTATGATCCGGGTTGAACACGATTCCGGCGGGCCGGCGTGGTTTTGTTTCGGCTTGCGGACAACGCGAGTCTCCTTCAGGAACATCGAACTCGTCAGCATGGATGAACTGCAGCACGAATGCGGCGTGGCGGCTGTGTATCACCTGGACTCGGGCGACCTCAGCCCGTTGATTCCAAAGATTCGCCGGAAGGACAAGTCGTTTGTCGACCCGGCGACGGAAGATGCGACGGTCGTCCGCAAGCGTGCGGCGCGGCTGATTCCGGGGATGCTGCTGGATATGCAGAATCGAGGCCAGTTGGCGGCCGGATTCACGACCTGGAATCCTCAGCGGCCGCAGCTCATTCAGACTCACAAGGACGTGGGCGGAGTCGCGGAAGTCTTCTGCATGAATCATGAGGAGCGCTACAAGGAACTGATGGCCGAAAACTCCGGGCAGGCGGCGATCGCTCATGTCCGGTATGCCACCTGCGGCAAGGATGATCCCAGTTATGCGCAGCCGTTTGAGCGTCAGCATATCGCTCGTTCGAAGTGGTTCAGCTTTGCGTTCAACGGCCAGCTGGCCAATTACACGGAACTGCGGGATGAGATTCTGCAGACGGACGATTTTCATCTGACACGCGAGACGGATACGGAGATTCTGCATCATCTGTTTTCGCATGAAATGTCTCTGAACGCGGCGATCACTCCCGTGGAGCTGCTGCGGACTCTGTCGCAACGGCTGGACGGCTCGTGGAACATTGTGTTCCTCAACGCACGAGGTCAGATGTTTGTCTCGCGCGATCCGCTGGGGATGAGACCTCTGTGTTACGCGATCGAAGGATCTCTGTTTGCTGCGGCGAGTGAGAGTGTCGCGCTGACGCATCTGGGGTTCTCGGAAGACAGTGTCAGAAACGTTCCGCCAGGGCATGTCGTCATTGTGGACGGCGCGACGGTGCGTGTGGAAAAATTTGCTGAGAGTCCGAAGAAGGCACATTGCTTTTTCGAATGGATTTACTTCGCCAACGCCGGCAGCACGTTTGATGATGCGGGAGTTTACCTGTCCCGCAAGCGCCTCGGGGAAGAACTCGCGGCGCGGGAGACGATCCGGATCGACGACGACGTGATCGTGGTGCCGGTCCCCGACACGGCCAAAGCTGCTGCCGACAGCATGGCATTCAAACTGAGAGTTCCGTCACTGGAAGGCCTGATTCGCAACCGCTACATCGGTCGCACGTTTATCGAGGGCAACAACCGCGCTGACAAGGTGCGGATGAAGTACACGCCGCTTCCCGAGATTATGGAAGGTAAGCGAATTCTGCTGGTTGATGATTCCATCGTTCGTGCAACGACGCTGCGGGAATTGCTGCAACTGCTGAAGGATCGCGGTAGGGCCAGTGAGATCCATGTGCGGATTGCGTGTCCTCCGATCATCGCGCCGTGCTTTTATGGCATCGACAT
>JANNGQ010000089.1:0-2454 GCA_031403975.1 Planctomycetota bacterium | reverse complement strand
AAACACTCACGCCTGCAGCCGGCTGGTGTCGGGGATTCTGCGTGAACTGTGCGTATCCGGTTATGAGATGCTGCCGATCATCGTGGGCAAGCGGCTCCGGGCGATTATCGGATTGGCGCACGATCACGGTCCCGTGCATCTGGATCAACAGAGTCACGAGTTGGTTCAGATATGCGGCAAGATCATTGTGGGATGCCTGATCTCCGCCCGCCGCGAACGGGTGCGCCGGATCCGTCATCGACAGTGGAAGAGTGTTGCCAATGGCGCATGCGACTTTGCGCTGCAGACGGATGAACGGCGCGAGATCATCGGCGTCATTCCGTTCCGGCAGCAGAAACCGCCGCAGATCACCGGGCTCAGGCTTCAGGATTTCGTCGCTGCGGCGTCCTTTGAGTCTTTGTGTGAATCCATCGAATCTGCTGTCAGCTCAGCTCAGCCCAGAACGACGGACGCGCGTGCCGTCAGTAGCGGAGGCCAGCCTTGCTCGTACTCAGTGCGGATTGAACCGGTTGCCGGCCTCGTGGCCGGGCATCTCACGCTGTATCTGACAAATAATGATGCCGAGCGCGCTCATGCGGAAGAACTGCAGTGCCTGCGCGAACAGCTGGACCGGGCCACGCGATTGAGTATCCTCGGGAACATTGCGACGGAGTTCGCGCATCAGCTGACTCAGCCCCTGCAGTCGATTTCGAATAACACTTACACGCTGAAGAGGCGTCTGTGCAGTAACGTCCTGGGCCGTGCAAAGCTGGTGGAATGTGTCGAGAGTATTGAAGGCAACGTGGCTCATGCCGGCGACGTCATCAACAGCCTTCGGGACTTTCTCAGGGACCGGCGGATGAACCCGACTGCCACCTGTCTGCGCACCATGATTGAACATGCCGTCAGATTGATCGAAGCCGTGGCCGAACGAATCGGGGCGAAGATCCGGATCGCGGATCCGGCAAATGTGCTGGTTGCAAAGGGAGGATGCCTGGTCCGGGTTGATCGAGTTCAGACGACGCACGTGATTATCAATTTGCTGATGAATGCACTGGAAGCCTGCGCCGCAGCGAAGATCACCGTTCCGCTGGTGTCCGTGTCTGTCGTCCCCGATTCGCGTCCCGGCCATTTCGAGGTTCGGATCACCGACAACGGCCCCGGACTTTCTCCCGAAAAACTCAGCAGTGTTTTCGAGCGTTTTTTTACCACAAAGAAGGACGGATTCGGCATTGGACTCGCCATCTGCCGTGACGTCATCGAGCGGCAGTGCGGCACGATCCGGGCCGAAAACAATGCCGGTAGCGGCTGCTGCTTTTCATTCACCGTGGTGGCAGCTGTGGAAGATGGGTCAGACGACACCGAACCGCAGGCGTAGTGGGGATCAATGCAGGTTGGACTTTCCTGTCTGACGGCATTTCGACAGACAGAAAAGCCGATCCGGCGGTGGTCTGCCATGCCGGTCAGCGCAAAAAACGAACACCCGCGTCGGGCGTGACTTCGACGCGGGTGTTTGCCGAACGAGGCAGCAGGAGACCCGGATGTCCTGATCCGAGACAGAGACAGCCGAGGCTGATCAATATCCCGAACCAACCATTTCCGGGATCCCCTGACTGTTGGTGATTGTGTAATTGTCCTGATCGTTGCCGTCGTTGCCGCTGTCGAAGGCATGGTCGCAGGCCTGAGCCACATCGTTCAGCTCGTGAGTCACGGCATGCGACAGCGATGCCAGTCCCACGATGGAACCGAGCACCAGAATTGTGCCGACCAGCACAATCTCAGAGGAGACAATCATTCCGTTCTGATCAAGAATGAGTTTCTTCAGGAGCTGGTGCATGGCGGTACCCCGGACAGCAGGCGATTCACAGGAGGGAACTCAGGCAGTCCCCGCGGCACGATGGAATGATGCCTTTTTGCAACTCTACCCCATAAACCGCACGAGGCGCAGAATCGGTCGGATTCGGACGGAATCCGAAGGCGGCAGGAATCAACGACAGCGAATGTGATGGCTGTGAGGACGGTGCATTTCCGGTGGCGGATTGACACTCACCGCCTGCAGACAGATTCAGTCAGCCGGGAATCCTGTGCGACGGTCGAACATTGCTTGTCTCGGCTTGTCGAGGCGGCTACGGTCCCCGACGATGCTGATCGATACCGCGACCACGGCTGCTTCTCTTTCATGGCTCATTTCGCTTTCCACCTTGATGCCGCTGACCGTTCCACGGCCGCCCGAGCGGGACGGTGGGTGACGCCGCACGGAGTTCTGGAGACGCCCGGGTTTATGCCGGTCGGAACTCAGGGAACTGTCAAAGGTCTGCTGCCGGCTCAGCTGCGCGAAGCGGGCGTTCAGATGGTACTGGCGAACACTTATCATCTCGCGCTGAGGCCGGGTGCAGAGATCGTCGCAGAGCTTGGCGGGCTGCACCGGTTCATGGACTGGAGCGGGCCGATACTGACCGACAGCGGCGGGTTCCA
>JANNGQ010000088.1:0-3673 GCA_031403975.1 Planctomycetota bacterium | reverse complement strand
GGCTCTTCCTCCCGGATGATCATGACGTCTGTCAAACTTGTCATCATCACTGACTCCAGAAGCACAGATACGCCGTGAGAACCAACCCGAGCATTGCGATGATCAGCGTGACGATGACACCGAATGACCAAACCGACACTTGATAGGGTTCCCCACGCAGCAGTCCTCGAATATTCCGGACGTGCTGAATCGCTGCCACGACGTTGACCAATACCCCAAGGATGACCAGTGATCCGCCAATCCAGAGCGACAACCCCGAACCTGGCCTGAGGGGAGTGCCGTTGACCGCAGCAACCTCACCCAGGAACAGCCCGAACTTAGCAACGACGAAACCGAAGCCCATCATGGCCAGGCTGGTCCGGACCCAGGCCAGGAGCGTCCGCTCAGCCGCCAGGGCCACACGCGGGTCGTGAAGTTGTTCTGGCTGCATTTCGTTTCGCCTCTTCCCTGGAGTTGCCCGTTCCGATTCCGAACGAACATGCGTCCGCCCGTGGCTTTTTTCAACGGAAGTTCAACGCACGGTGAATCGATCGACGGCAACAAGCAATCAACCAATTCCGCAAATGGTGTACCGAATGGACGACAGGACCGTGGAGGGAATGGTGAAGCTTTTGTGAAGTGCGCGGCTCAATGTTTGCATACTCACCACGTGCGAGAAATCCCACTCGGAACATGCTCGCTTGGGGGATGTACTTGTGAAGCGGAAAACAATTCCCGATGAACTGCTCGTGCTGATGGCGGAAAGATTTCGGATGCTTGGTGATCCGACCCGCCTGTCAATCCTCCGCTGCCTGATGGAAGAACAAGAGCAGAATGTAGGTCAGCTGGTCAGCGTGTCTGGCCGCGAACTCGCAAACGTCTCGAAGCACCTGAAGCAAATGGCCGACGCAGGGCTTCTCGCGCGGCGTAAGGAGGGATCGTTTGTGTTTTACCGACTGGATGACCTCGTTTTACACAAGATCTGCGAGCTTGTGTGTGACTCACTTCGGCGCGATCTGGAAGTGGAGATGAAGCGGAACAAGAAATTCCTGCGCAAAGGCCAGCCGAAATAGCTACGTCTGGGATACTGCTGTCAACCAATTGTGGAAAGAAGAGAGGGATTGCGCCAATTGAAGTGCCGTCGAGGAGCGACTCCAGGGAACTGCATCTGTTGGCGATTCCACTGGTTCTGCCGGAAAAGCACAGTTCGTTTCGACGGATGTACAACTCGCATAATCCGGTGCGGTGGCTGTTTCAGTGAGGCATTGGGGTTTTTGGGTGGTTCTGGCATCTTTCCGGCAATAGTCATGGCCTGCGCCGTTCCATGGAGTTCATACTCGCCAAGCGTCAACGACCGAGGCGTCCCACTGATCGGTTCGACGAGGCTGCGCTCATTTCCCGGGTTCGTGACGGCTATTTCATTCTATGAATCTGCTATCGCTTTTTCGACGCGGCTCATCGCAGCAGACATCGTATCACCCGCGGATGACGTGGGCGTCGAGATCGTTGGGCACCGCGGTTTCACACACAGGCATGTTTCTGAAAAGGCAACTGTGGATCTGGCCGGTGATTGCCACCGTGCTGCTGAGCATCCTCGGCTTTATGGTGCAGCGCTCAATCGCGTCGACGATGAAGGCCAATCTGCGATCGCAGCTGCAGACTCTGCTGACGGTCGAGACCGAGATGCTCGAAAACTGGATCCACATGAACACCGCAAACGCCGCTGCGCTCGCGAACAGTCAGCCGGTCCGCGAGAGCGTTTATGATCTGCTCGAGGCTCCGGAGCCAGCCGAGGCTGGTACGACTGGCATTAACCTCACTGACATTCGGCGAACGCTGCACAAGCAGCTCAGCCCGACACTCACGTCGCACAGCTATAACGGCTACATCGTGGCTGACAAGTCCCGAAAGATCGTGGCATCAGGGCGTGAAGAACTCATCGACCGTGTGGCCATTCCGGAATATGAGTCCGTGCTTACGCGGGCGCTGAACGGAGAGACGACGATCGGGCCGCCGTTCGCCAGCGTGGTCCTGATGAATGATGAAGCGGGGCGAGCACGGACGGGTGTGCCAACCATGTTCGTCGCCGCTCCGATCCGCAATGCCAGTTTCGAAATCGTGGGTGCGCTCGCTTTGCGGATTCGTCCAGAGCTGGAGTTTACCCGGATTCTTCAGTTGGGCCGGTTCGGCGAGTCCGGTGAGACGTATGCATTCGACAAGACTGGGCTCATGGTTTCGAACAGCCGGTTCGACGAGGTTCTGATTCTGGCGGGAATCCTGCCTGATCAACAGGACTCGCGATCCATTCTCAACGTGTTGTTGCGAGATCCCGGCGGGAATATGGCGGAAGGATTCCGGCCAAAAGTCCGCCGTTCAGAACAGCCGCTGACGACCAGCGCTGCCGCTGCGATTGCCGGCGGTTCGGGGGTCGATATCGAAGGTTACCGCAATTACCGCGGGGTGCCGTCCCTGGGAGCGTGGGTCTGGCTTCCGCAATATGAATTGGGCGTGGCGACCGAAGTTGACATGGTCGAGGCGTACAGGCCACTCAGCATTCTCCAGTGGACATTCCGCTGCCTGCTGGGGCTGCTGGCGGCCAGCTCAGTTGCCATCTTCCTGTTCTCGGTGCGCGTGGCGAAGTTGAAGCGCGAGGCCCAAAAGGCGGCGATCGAACTCAAACAGCTCGGGCAGTACACCCTCGAAGAGAAACTCGGAGCCGGTGGAATGGGCGTCGTCTACAAGGGGCACCATTCGATGCTGCGGCGCCCCGCCGCCATTAAGCTCCTGAGCATCGACAAGGTCACGGACGCCTCGATTCAGCGTTTTGAACGCGAAGTGAAGATGACCTGCCAGCTTAACCACCCGAATACGATCGCCATCTACGACTTCGGCAGAACTCCTGAGGGAGTTTTCTACTACGCCATGGAATATCTTGACGGCATCGACCTGCAGACGCTCGTCGAGAAGTACGGCCCGCAGCCTGAAGCACGCGTCATCCACATCTTATTGCAGATATGTGGCTCACTGTATGAGGCTCATTCGCTGGGATTGGTGCATCGAGATATCAAACCTGCCAACATCATGCTCAACCGGCGCGGTGCCGAAAACGATGTGGTCAAGGTCCTGGACTTTGGACTGGTGAAGGCCGTCGACGACGCTAAGCAAGCGGGTCTGACTGCGGCCAATTCGCTCACAGGAACTCCTCTCTACATGGCACCAGAGGCAATTGAGTCGCCCAATTCGGTCGACGCTCGCAGCGACCTTTATGCTGTCGGAGCCGTAGGCTATTTCCTGCTCACCGGTCAGCCGGTGTTTGAGGCAGAGAACATCGTCCAACTCTGCCAGCAGCACATTGACGCCATCCCGGTTCCGCCATCGCAGCGGCTTGGGCATCCGATTTCGAACGAGATCGAGAACGCCCTGCTCGGCTGTCTGGAAAAAGTACGGACTCGCCGCCCGCAGACAGCCCGCGACCTCGCACAACAACTGCGACAGGCGATCACCAAGAGTGACTGGACGATGGAAACTGCTGACTCCTGGTGGGACCGTCACCAGCGCGGCCTTCCGCCGCTCACGACGTCTGCGGACGACACCGCCGAGGAATCGAAATATGCCAGCACGATGTTGACGAATTCAGGCACCGAGCCGCGGGGCTAGAGTGGTTCCAGAATGGGTGTTGCGGAACTCGTGAGAG
>JANNGQ010000087.1:0-8817 GCA_031403975.1 Planctomycetota bacterium | reverse complement strand
GTCGAGTTTGATGAGCGGTATGTGTGGGATTGATCGAGCTCAAGCCCCAACGGGGCTCAACATGAAACCGACATTCCCCAATGGGCCCAACATGAAAGCCTGGGGCAACGCCCCAGGAAACGAAACAAGAACAACCATCCGCCCTGAAGGGGCATCGCATGAATTCCAACGTCGATGTTTGATCTTGTTGCGCCCTTTCAGGGCTCATGGTCTTAGGCTGCCCGAACCTGGGGCGTTGCCCCAGGCTGAACTGTCATGCCCCGTTCGGGGCGGAATACATCGCCCCAGGCTGAATTGTGTGGCCCCTGCGGGGTAAGGAATCTGTCATGAGCGACCATCCTGAGCTTCCGCCCGAACTGTTTACCGATTTCTTTCGCATCCTTTACGGTCGCCCACCCTTTCGTTGGCAGACACGCTTGGCGGAGAAGGCCTGTCACGGTGACTGGCCACAGTTCATCAAGTTGCCGACATCGAGCGGCAAGACAAGCTGCCTCGACATCGCGGTGTTCGCATTGGCGCATCAAGCCTGGCGTCGCCACGCGAACGGCATGGCAGTGGACGCGCCACGGCGAATCTTCTTCGTTGTCGATCGTCGCATCATTGTGAACGAGGCGTTTCTTCGGGCCGCCCACCTGACGCAGAAACTGAAAGCAGCCCTCGACCAACACGACAGTCCGCTCTATTCCGTCGCATGGTGGTTGCGATCTTTGGCAGACAACAAGCACGCGCCGCCTCTCGATTGCGTGGAACTTCGGGGCGGCATTTACCGAGACGATGCCTGGGTTCGGTCGCTGTTGCAGCCGACTATCGTGACCAGCACCGTCGATCAAGTCGGGTCGCGATTGCTGTTTCGCGGCTACGGCGTTTCCGACCGGAATCTGCCAATTCATGCGGCCCTGACCGCCAACGATTCGCTGATCCTGCTGGACGAAGCCCATTGTTCGAAGCCGTTCAGCCAGACAATGGCAGCCATCGCCCGCTATCGCGATGCCCGTCTGGCACCGAACGAAACGCCACGCTGGGCTGAGCAGCCGATTCGCACTCCGTTTCGATTCAGCGAGATGACTGCCACGCCGCGCGATGCTTCGACCGATGATGTCTTCCAATTGGAAGGTGCTGACTATCAAGCCGACCCGGCGCTCGAAGAACGACACGGTTGCGCTAAGCCCATTCGGCTCGCTGAAACGAATGCCAAGGGAGCCCGGCAGAATGAGACGCTCGCAAAACACTTGGTGGACCACGCCAATTCTCTGGCAGACGGAAGCGATTCACAGCCCTCCTGTTTCCGCGTCGCCATCGTCGTGAATCGCGTGGATTGTGCGCGGCAGGCATTCAAGCTGTTGAAAGAGAAGCACGGAGATCGTGTCGAGTTGATGATTGGTCGCATGAGGCCGATTGATCGCGACCGACTCACCAGGAAGCTCCAGGATCGCTTCAAGTCTGAAAATGAGGAGCAACTCACTGAGCCACATTTCGTGGTCGCAACGCAGTGCCTGGAAGTCGGGGCCGACTTCGACTTTGATGGCATGGTTTGCCAGTGTGCCAGTCTCGATGCATTGCGGCAGCGTTTCGGGCGACTCAATCGGCTTGGCAAATCGCCACACGCCCGCGGCGTGATTGTGATGGCCGAGGGAGACAAAGCTCCTCGCAAGCCCGACCCGATCTACGGCGCGTCCCTGCCGGCGACGTGGGATTGGCTGAAGCGGAAGTCGGCGAACGACGTGGTCGACTTCGGGATACGCTCTCTGGATGCCGTGCTGTCGGACGCGCGGAACGCGAATCTGTCGGACGTCGAACGGCTCAGTGCTCAGTCACTCGACGCGCCGGTACTGATGCCCGCTCATTTGGACCTGCTCTGCCAGACCGCGCCGAGACCCGCGTTAGAGCCGGATGTCGCTGCGTACCTGCATGGCCCGAATCGCGGAGTCCCCGAAGTCCGTGTCTGTTGGCGAGCCGATCTGCCGGTTCCGAGCGATCGCAGCAACAAGGACACCAACGAGTGGTTGGAAAAATGCCGTCAGACGTTGGCGGTCTGTCCCCCATCCTCAGCAGAGTGCCTCAGCGTGCCGTTGCCGCAATTCAAAGCCTGGCTGCTGGGACAGGACGATGCCTCGAATGATTCCGGTGACGTTCTCGGCGAAGACGTCTCTGAAGACTGTGAAGCCGCAGCCATCAACCCCAAGTCGAAGTCACGGCCAAGACCGGCTCATCGCCGAGGCGTCGTCTGGACCAGTCGCCACTGTCGAGTTGCCTCAGGCGCTGCGGACGAGCTTGAGGCGGTTCACCCCAACTCGCTCATTGTGCTTCCAGCGACAGCAGGCGGTTGGACATCACTTGGTTATGTGCCGGATGCTCCGGCAGAGCCAGATGCCGTTCAAAAAGAATTCTCAAACATCGAACTACGCATTGAACGGAAACGTGATCTGGCTCGCATCGACGAGGCGACGGCCGCCTTTTGGCAATCGCGCGATCGATTCATTCTGCGAGTTCACCGCGACTTGATGACTTCACCGGCAGACGACGCCGCAATGGCTGGCCTGTGGGAATTCGTTGATGACGACAATCGAGCGTGGCATCACAGCGAACTTCGACGAGCCGAAGAGACCGACATTGACGAGGCACCATCTGGCGGTTTGGAATCCCCTGAGCTGGGGCGATCGGGAAACTTGCTCGTAGCCCGCGCCGAATTGGCCAGCATCAGGCTTGCAAAACAGGTCCCAATGGTCCGCTATCCCGGTGGCTTCGTCTTGACGGGCCCGCGAATTTCGCCCCGCACCGAATTGCCGCGTGCCAGCTTCGATGACGACTTCGATGAGCACAACATGGACGCGGATGGGCGACAGTCACTGGCTGATCACTTGGCGGATGTGACTGTCGAAACGGAACGGCTGGTGGCGAACATCGGATTGGAGCCAGCACTCGCGAACGCGCTCATCGCCGCCGCCGAGCGTCATGATCTTGGCAAAGCGGACCCACGGTTTCAGGCAATGTTGCTGGGATCGTCGCTCGACATGGCCTGGATGCAGCCCAAGCTCTGGGCCAAATCAGCTCGCGGTCCTGCGGCACGACGGGTTCCATCAGCAACTGAAGCGCCTGCACGAAACATAGACTCCGATCAACTCCCCATTGGCTTTCGGCATGAGATGCTGTCGCTCGACTTTGCTCAACAGTTGAAGCACGACCTGAATGCCGATTCTGTGGAAGTCATGCTGCACGCCATCGCGGCGCATCACGGCCATGCCCGACCATTCGCCCCCGTCGTCTTTGAGGAGACTCCGCTCACAGTAAGTCTTGAAAAGTTATTTCCGTCATCGAACGCAGAGCTTGATGCCAGCATCTCAACTGCACACGGTCAGCGGCTCCCGGCGCATCGGCTGGATTCCGGCATCTCGGAACGATTCTGGAAGCTCAACCGCCGCTTTGGATGGTGGGGCCTTGCCTGGCTGGAGTCCACGCTTCGCCTCGCGGATTGGGTCGCGAGCGCGCAGCCCTCACTTCAACCACTCAAACCGCGTGTGCTGACTCGCGCCGAGATTGCCACGACGACAACCTCGACGGCTTTATTCGAACGCAACTGCGTGGGCATCAATGGAGCCAATCCGCTCGGCTTTCTCGCAGCGCTCGGCTTGTTTCGGCACGTCGCCACCAAGTTGGATGCGACAGTTCGCATGAGATGGGAAGTCGCCGGTGGCAATTGGAGTCCAACGCTCGTTGGCACGAACCCGATTCTGAACAGCGACGAAGCGATGCTTGATTGGCTGTTTGAGTCGTTGCGAACTGACCCAGCGCAACATTGGTTGAAGCGCTTGAACGAGTATCCGGAGGAACGTCTTGGACTTGCACGCCCCGGCGCCTATTCGTTGGCCGCAAGCGACGCTTCGTTGAGCGACCGCATCGCCGCCGACTGGCTGAGTTGCAACGGCTCCGATCTCTGCCAAGCTGATGAAAACAATCAGCTTCAAACTTCGCGTCGTGATCACTTCCCCAAGAACGCCGTCTCCCTTGTCCGCACATTGACCATGCAACATCTGGAGCGGACTCTTTTTCGACAGTGGGACTATGCTGACTCAATTGAAAACGTCTCGCTGCACCTCGAACCCAGAGAGGATCGGCGACACGCCTATCAATGGCATAAGCCGTCAGGTGACCCAACGCGAAAACTGCGCGGCGGCATGGTCGGCGCGAATCGGCTGGCGATAGAGGCTTGGCCATTGTTCCAATCTGTCGCACTGCGTGGCGACCTGCAAACGATCGGTTTCCGAGGGACACGCCCCATGAAAGGCATCCGCTGGACGTGGCCAATCTGGACCGCACCGCTCGCGTTGTGCGATGTCACTCCCGCTTTGAACCTCGACGATCTCCAACTCGACCCGACCGCGAAATCAACGGATCGTGGTGAAGCCCTGTTGGCCAGAGGCATCGCCACCGCGTTCCGGCTGCGCCGAATCCTCGTCGAGAAAACTCCGAACTTCACGGCTCCCATTGCGATCTTCACTGGATCAACGCTGCCATGACGAAGGATGCGAAATGCCACGACCGTCCCGCTCAGTGAGTTCGTCGCTCGACTGGATCAAGCTGCTCGAACCAGATGACATCGACGCGGCTCGGGGGGAGACTCTGCTCACTGTGGATTCGGACTCGTCGAAGTCGTAATGTCCGAGTCCGGACGCAACTGGCAGCTCGCAATGTCTTCGGCGTCAAAAATCTCACCGATCATTTCATTTGTTAAACACACCGATCCCGGATTCGCACTACGGACGAGCGGCAACTCGACTCGATGTGATGAGGTTTGGGATTTGATGATCTGCGGCGCAATCGATACCAGAACTCGAGTACCTTCAGGCAGCAGCACGCCCCGATCGAGCACAATCACGCCATTGTGGACGACTCCAGATGTTTTCATGGACGAACTATGAGCCAGGAACCAAGGCCGAGGCAAGTCCGTTGACTTTCCGTTTCCACAGATCCCGATCACTTACGTCGCAAACTCAGGAACGGAGTAGATGCTGAAACGCAAAAGCGATACCTCGCCCGACTGGATGCGAGAATGGACCACCTGATCCGCAAGGCGTTTCGACAGGCAGGTTACTCCAGCGAACTCATCGAACAGGCCGAGCTGGAGTGGCGTGAAGTTGGCTTTCGACCCGGAGTCGAAATGGCGTCGCGATACCTGCCGCCAGAGAACCTCAACAATGCTCCCCGAGTTCACGTTCGCGTCCGGTTCAAGACGGCAGTTCGAGGACCAATTGCCGTCGGCAGTGGCCGCTTTCGCGGCTTTGGACTCTTTGCGAAGTGCGACGATTAAGTGGTGGTTTACGGAAATCGCGGCATTTTTTTGAATTGTGTGGCTGACCCGCAATTAAATGGCTTTGATGCTGACGGAATCCCGCCTCGGAGAGGCGGGGCACATTGTGCCTCGACACTCCGTGGCGAGAATTCATGCAGACGCTGACAGCGAGAGCATCTATGTCGGACGCATTGGAATTCGGACTGTTTGATCGAACTCAGGAGACCCAGATCACCAGCCGGGATTTGCCTCATTGGTTTCAGCCGAATGTGGCGGTCTTCATCACTTTTCGAACGATTGATTCACTGCCAAAATCCGCAATCCTACGGATGGAAGCGGAGCTTCGTGACTGGCTGAGTCGCAACGGCGAAACGATCAATGGTCAGACGCCACTCCCGGAATGGCAATCGCTTCCGAAGTCGATTCAGGCCGAGTATCGTCGCCAGAAGTTGCGGCTCTGGCATTGGGAACTGGACTCTTGTCACGGCGAGTGTCTGTTGAAAACTCCCGAGCTGTCGGAGCTCGTCATGACGTCGCTGCGTTATTTCGATGGCGACCGCTATGACCTGGACAGTGCGGTTGTGATGCCGAATCATGTGCATCTTGTCGTGCAGTTTCGATTGCCGACAACGTGTCGCAGCCAATGCCGCAGCTGGCTGAAGTATACGGCAACAGCAATCAACCGTCATATGGATCGCACTGGACATTTTTGGCAGAGTGAGCCGTTCGATCACCTGGTTCGATCGGTGGAACAATTTGAATATCTGCAGTGGTATATCGAACAGAACGGTCCCAGAGCAAAGTTGAAGTCCGGGGAGTTTCGATTCTGGAGGCGTGACGGGTGAGAATTCCCGCCACGGAGTGGCGGCGCACAATGTGCCTCGCCACTCCGTGGCGAGATTTCCCCCGGTCAATCTGCAGCCGATGATGCCGGAGAGCTCAGTTCCCGCCACGGAGTGTCGGGCCACATTGAGTACTGATCTTCGGGCTCTCATTCCTGCATGATCCCGCGTGGCGCCGGACAGGATCTGTCACCCCTCGCCATTATGCTCGACTCACAAGTTTGGTGAGACCACTCTTTCTCCGCACGGAGGCCTGTTCGTTCTCAAATGACGAAAGAGGCCAGTGATGATCGACGTTGTTGAATCTGTCGACGCCCATAGTGCCTCGCCACTCCGTCGCGAGATTTCCTCCGGTCCATCTGCAGCCGATGATGCCGGAAAGCTCAGTTCCCGCCACGGAGTGTCGGGGCACAATCAGGACGGACTGCCCGACATGATCCCTGTGAGGATGCTCAACGAGTTTACTTATTGCCCGCGGCTTGGGTATCTCGAATGGGTCGAAGGGGAATGGGCCGGAAACCTGGAAACGATGGAAGGATCGTTCGGCCATCGGCGAGTCGACCGGCCGTCGACAAAACCAGTGCCGAAGGGAAGATCGAGGAGTAAGGATTCAGGATCGAGCGAATCACAGGATGCAGGCGGTTCACCTCCCGATCCGCAATCCTCGCCCCTCGATCCTCCCATCCACACTCGTTCACTGATGCTCTCAGCGCCAGATGAAGGCCTGCTCGCGAAGCTGGACCTGCTGGAGCTGGAGGGAATGACAGCCACGCCGGTGGACTACAAACGTGGCAAGGCCCCGAAAATTCCGGAAGGCGCCTATGAACCGGAACGAGTCCAGTTGTGTGCTCAGGGACTGATCCTGCGCGCAAACGGGTTTCAGTGTGATCGGGGTGTTCTGTACTTTATAGGCTCGAAGAAACGAGTCACCATTGAATTCACCGACGAGTTGATTGCAAGAACTCGGTACTTGCGAGATGAGTTCCGCCGCACAGCCGCCGCCGGCATCATCCCACCGCCGCTGGTCGACAGCCCGAAGTGCCCACGTTGCTCGCTCGTCGGGATCTGCCTGCCGGATGAGACGAATCTGCTGCAGTTAGACTCCCGGCATCTCGAAGATGCGGGCCGTCTCCAGAACAACTCCCCTCTCCCCCGATTCAGGGGAGAGGGCCAGGGTGAGGGGGATGCCGCTGGCGATGAAACGCAAACCCGACAGGGACTGTCGGGGCACATTGTGCCGGAACCCCGAGTCCGCAAACTGATCCCCGCCAATGACGACGCTTTGCCACTGTATGTGCAGACACAGGGTGCAACCGTCGGCAAGTCGGGTGATCGGCTGACTGTCAAGTACAAGGACGAATTGCTGGCGGAACGTCGGCTCATGGATGTGTCGCAAGTCAGCATCTTCGGCAACATCATGCTCAGCGCCCAGGGGTTGCGAGAACTGACGACTCGCGGAATTCCCGTTTGCCACTTCACTTACGGCGGCTGGTTTCACGCGATGACAACGGGACTGGTCCATAAGAACATCGAACTGCGCATTCGACAGTTTGAGATTGCCGCCGACGCGGAGCGATCCCTGCGGCTAGCGCGATGGTTCATCAGCGGTAAGATCCGCAACTCTCGAACCCTGCTGAGACGTCACCTGGCGACCGGAGAATGTTCCCCGACGGTGAGTGTCGGGAACTCTCGTAACTGCGCTGATCAATGTGCCTCGACACTCCGTGGCGAGTCTCCAGTGGACGATCACGAATCGCGTCAACGCCAGGAACCGTCTAACACTCAGCCAGAGGCACCCGTCGATCTCCCTGCCGACGTTTCTGAGCTGCCCCGAGGCGGAGCTTCGGGGCACCACGACACGCGATCGGGTGATGACGGCCCGGATCGAAATCAGATCCTCGAATCACTCGCGGAATTCCGTCGAAGGGCTGAACGAGCGACCTCCGCGGAAACGCTGCTCGGGCTGGAAGGTATGGCAGCGAAGACGTATTTTGCGGGGTTCTTCGCACTGCTGAACGGTCGACATGATTTCGATGTCAACGACCGCAACCGGCGTCCTCCACGAGATCCCGTCAATGCCGTGCTGTCGTTCGTCTACTCGCTGCTGGTCAAAGAACTGACGGTTGTGCTGCAGGCGGTTGGATTCGACCCGATGCTGGGGTTCTTTCACCGGCCTCGGTACGGACGCCCGAGTCTGGCTCTGGATGTCGCTGAGGAATATCGGCCGCTGATCGCTGATTCGGTTGCTCTGATGGCCTTTAACAATGGTGAGATCGATCACTCCAGCTTTTTGGAGCGAGCCGGTGCCGTGACGCTGACCGAAGCTGGTCGAAAATCGGTCATTGCAGCATTTGAACGACGGCTGGAGCAGGAGGTCACTCACCCGACGTTCGGCTATCGAGTCAGCTATCGCCGAATCCTGGAAGTGCAGGCTCGATTGCTGGCCCGGACAATCACGGGCGAACTCCCCGAGTACATCCCGTTCTGCACAAGGTAAATGCTGTTCTGCCCCGCTTGCTGTTGTCCCGCCGCTCCGACGGCCGGTATTTCCAGGACACATGATGAACACTCAGCCGCAGGCACGCGCTCAACTGTTCATTCGAGCTCGCTGGTGTTCAACTATTCGCTACCTTCTGTTCCCTATTCGCTACTCAAATGAAACACGTCTATCTGATCTGTTACGACGTT
>JANNGQ010000086.1:0-1713 GCA_031403975.1 Planctomycetota bacterium | reverse complement strand
CAGAATTGTGACACGCGCATTCTGTTTCTCGTGAGCACTCGCACAATTGACTCCCGCGTGCTGGCCTCGGTCGGATGGCCCGACGAGCGTGTGCAGGTGCAGCCGTATGTCGCACTGAAGCCTGGCAGCAGCGTTGTATCCCGATTGTCGATGATACCTTCGGCCTTGCGCGCCATGCGCGCGGCACGCCTGGCAATGACGGCATTTCGGCCGGACGTGGCAATCGGAGTTGGAGCTCTTGCGAGCGTTCCGGGTGTCATTGCTGCCAGCCGATTGAATATTCCGATCGCACTGATGGAGCAGAATTCCGTTCCCGGCAGGGCCACACGCTTTCTCGCAAAACGCGCGGCGGTGACAATCGCGGGACTGCCGTTTGAACCACAGTTTGCGGAAGGCTGGCCGTGCCGAGTGGAGACAATCGGAACGCCCGTTCGCCGAGCGATAGCGGATCTTGCCGGTTCAAACTTGTCTGTTCGCAGAGAACGACCGCGACTGCTGATTCTCGGCGGCAGCCAGGGGTCCCGGTCTGTGAACCATCTCGTTCTGAGTGCGCTCGCGGGGGCTGACTGGCTGATTCCCGAATGGAGAATTGTTCACCAGACCGGCGAACACGAAGTCGAATCAATCACTCAGGAATATTCTCGACTGGGTCGAGCGGCGAAAGTCATTTCATTTCTCCCCGACATTCCCGACGAGCTTCGCCGGGCTACCATAGTCATCTGCCGGGCGGGTGCCGTCACACTTCAGGAACTTGCCTGCGCTGGTCTGCCGGCCATCCTGATTCCGCTGAGTCTTGCCGCAGACGACCACCAGATGCGTAACGCCCGCCGTGCTTCTGCCGCGAATGGAGCAATGGTCGTTGATGAGACGGCAACCGACGGGGCTGAACAGCTGCGAGACCTGCTGAAGCAACTCCTGACGCAGTCCTCAACGCGAGATCGCCTTCGCAACGGAATACGCACACTGGCCCGGCCGCACGCGGCTGAAAATGCCGTCGCGCTGGTGAAGGCAATCGTCAGACACCGATAGAGATCACCCCGGGTGTTTTCTCGGTGTGGTTGCCGGGTCTGTGATCCATCGTTCCGACCTGTGATGCATCAGTTTCTCGTTATCGTTTCGTGCAGGTTCAGCAGGACCCGTGCCACATGAGCCCATGCGGCAGACTCCGCCGGATCGAAGTCTTCAGGAACCGCGGATGCGCCGGTGTTCAGCAACTTGAGCGCGGCCGCACCGTCCGACTGATAGTCGCTCAGGTGGCGTTCAAAGAGTTTCGTGACCTTATTCAATTCCATCTGAGTCGGATCGCGCTGCAGCACTTGCTGCCACATCCATTTGATTCGCTGTGCAACTGTGCCGCTGCATTCCGCCATTGTTCGGGCTGCCAGTGATCGGTGCGCTTCGATGTAAGTCGGATCGTTCAAAAGTACCAGGGCCTGCTGAGGGATGTTGGATCGCGGCCGATCCGCCGTGCATTCTTCTCGGCTGGGAGCATCGAACGCGAGGAGCGACGGATGCAGAAACGACCGTTGCCACCAGACGTACAGTCCGCGGCGATACTGGCCCTCACCGGAATCGTGGACATAATCGCGCGTCGGAAAATTCAGGTTCTCCCAATATCCGTCCGGCTGATACGGCTTCACACTGGGACCACCAATTGTCGGAACCAGCAGCCCTGAAACGGTCAATGCGTTGTCGCGAATCAGCTCAGCATCG
>JANNGQ010000085.1:0-3885 GCA_031403975.1 Planctomycetota bacterium | reverse complement strand
CGTCCTTCAAGGACCGCTTCACGCTCGGCGCTCTGGTCGCATTCCTCGTGACGGTTGCCGACCTCGGCCTGAAAGTCTCGAATGGGTCAGAGTGCAGGCAAGGCTGGAAGCTAATGCGGTCAAACTGTGGTCACTCAACGAAATGGAAAGAACTGGTGGTGAACCGGATGTTGTTGGTCAGGATAAGGAGACGAGCGAATTCATCTTTTTTGATTGTTCACTGGAAAGTCCTGAAGGCCGCACAAGCATTTGCTACGACCGTGAAGGACTGGATTCCAGGAAACAACATAAACCGAAAAACAACGCTATTGATATGGCAGTGGCGATGGGCATTGAGCTCTTGACGGAAGAACAATATCGAGAGCTTCAGAAACTCGGAAATTTCGACACGAAGACCTCGAGCTGGGTGAAAACACCTGCTGATATCAGAAAACTCGGCGGCGCCCTCTTTTGTGATCGCCGTTTCGGCCAAGTCTTCGTGTATCACAACGGTGCTCAATCGTACTACGGCGCCAGGGCGTTCCGTGGCTCGCTCAGGGTCTGAATCCGGACTTTGAATTCTGGCATTTCTTCTGCAAGGGGCCTATTTGTTGCGGCTCCTGGCACGCTCATCGCGCAACGTGCAAAACGTGCGCAAGGCCGTGAAGTGGTGCTCGCAGTTTTACGGCATCAAGGGCCACGGCTGTCCGATGGCTCGATGACGGCCACGTCGAGGTTGTTGCGCCAGCCCTTGGTGAGTCTGGCGGCCACCGAGATGCCAGGAGAACCGCCGCCGCCGATGACTTGATGATGCACAGATGCGGACATTGCTCGGCTATTTACTGTAAGAAGGCGGTGCGGACGATGACGAACAGCGCGACGGCGACGATGGCCCCCGCGAAGACTTTTTGCAGAACTGGTCCGGACAAGCGTCGCCCTGCGAGAGTCCCCAGCAACAGTCCCGCACCACCACCCACGACGAACAACGCCGTTGTCTCAATCGAGATCGACCGACCCGCAACGAGATGCGACGCGATTCCGGAAATGCTGACCAGGGTGATCACCAACAACGACGTGCCGACCGCATGATGAATCGCCATGCCGCTGAACAAGACGAGGGCCGGAACAATCACGAAGCCACCACCGACGCCGAACAAACCCGACAGGAAGCCCGTGACAATTCCAACGGTCGCCAACAACCACGCGCACCGCGAAGTGAGCAGCAGATTGCCGCTGATATCTCGGCGGCAGGCCGGGCCATCCACATCGGCGGCTTCCGTCGAGCAGACTACCGGCAATCCGGCGCTCGCCGGTTCCGACGCCTTGCTCCACATTCGCAGCGCCACGACCAGCATCAGAATGGCGAAGAGCGCCAGTAAAACGGTTTCTGGAATCAGGCCGGACAACCATGACCCAACAGGAGCGCCGAGCATCCCCGCGACAGCGAAGACTAATCCCGTCCGTATCTCAACCTTTCGAGCCCGCCAGCGTCCCAGAAAACCAACGAACGATGTCACTCCGACCGCCGCCAGCGAAATCCCCACGGCCTCGCGCGGAGCCACTCCCAGGCCGTACACGAGCAACGGCACGGCGAAGATCGCCCCGCCACCGCCCGTCAGGCCGAGCGAGAAGCCGACGATTCCGCCAAACACCAACGTGAGCAGCCAGGGCATACTTATTTCGATTGGAGAGTGGAGTCATGGACGCTCTTGTCAGCGGCGTCATGACCCTCGATTTGTTCGTCACGCGGAACTCGCGTGCATGCGCGGCTCATTCAGGTCTGCACACCGAACCGTGGCAGAACCCAGCGGTTAAGGGCGATCCAAAGCGCGAGGAATCCGACCATCAGCAGGACATCTCTCATTTTTGTTACTCCTTGTAAAACACTCAGCGTTTACTCGTTACTTGTTGCAGACGGGGCCGGCGCAGTTCGTCATCGGCAGGCCCGCCGCTTTCCATGCGGACATGCCGCCAACGACGTTGGTCACTTCGGCGTAGCCTTCTCGCTTGAGGAACGAGGCCGCGATCGAGGCACGGTATCCGGAACCACAAATGACAGCGACCGGCTTGCTCTGCGGTACGTCGGCGAACCGCTCCTGGAGCTTGCCGCCGTGAATGTGAATGGCTCCGTCGATGTGCCCGGCGTTCCATTCCTTTTCGGTCCGGACATCGAGCACCGTCACGCGATCGGTCCCTTGTGTCAGACGATCACGCAACTGATGCACGGACATCGTGGCCAACATAGCCAGCGGAAAGCCGCTCGTCTCCCAGCCGTCGATGCCTCCCTGAACGTATCCTTGAACCTCATCGAAGCCGACGCGAATGAGGTGCGTCACGACTTCGGGAACCTGTGCCGCGTGATCGACGATAAGCTGAATCGGTCGACCATAGGGCAGAACCCAGCCGGCCCATGTCGGCAGTTGATGGCCGAACGGGATGTTGATGGCATCGGGAATGTGTGCTGCCGCGAACGCTTCTTTGGATCGCACGTCGAGAATCAGACATTTGTCGCACACGCGGTCATGGACTTCTTTGACACTCCAACGCCGCAGGCCCGGCAGTTCGGGACCAAGGATCGCCGGCCCTTCCTGGTTCACCTTCTTCATCCGGCGGAAATACGGCGGGGCCAGCGGCATGTCGGCCATCAGATCGCGAATCCACTGCTCTTCGGGTTTCCGTGTGAGTACCTGGTTGAACTTTCGCTCAAAGCCAACGGTGGATGACCGCCGCGAACTGATCGCCTTGCCGCACAGAGACCCCGCGCCATGCGCCGGAAAAATCTCGGTGATGTCCGGCACGGCGGGCAGCTTGTCAAACACGCTTTGATAAAGCTGGTGGGCCAGTTGCCGTTGAGCCTCAGCACCGAGCAAGTCCGGACGCCCCACGTCGCCGACGAACAGGAAATCGCCGGTGAACATGATCCACGGCGTCTCTTTGCTGCGGGTGTCGTCGTACAACGCCCACGACACATGCTCCGGTGTGTGACCGGGTGTGTGGATGGCCTTCAGTCGCATCGAACCGACCTGTACTTCGTCACCGTCCCTGGCCACATGGTCGGCATACGGAGGAGTCCACTCCACCCCGCCCATTCCGGACGAATGGATGACCGGCTGATCCTTGAGCCGAGCCTTCAGTTCCCGCGCGCCACTGACGAAGTCGGCATGGACGTGAGTTTCCAGAATGTGGCGGATGTGAAGATCGTTATCTCTGGCGAACGTCAGATAGTCTTCCACGTCGCGAGTCGGATCGATCACGGCGGCTTCCCCCGTCCGTTCATCGCCCACCAGATAAGAAGCAATCGCCAGTCCCGGAATGAAGCGTTGATGCAACAGCATGACTATGTTTCCCTTTGTGATGTGTTTGTTGTCAGGTCATCGTTCGAGGTGGTTGAGCGTCAGCCGCAGCACGACTTGTTCGACTGCGGCGGACACTGTTTTGAATCGGACGGCTGCGAGCTTGCCGCCGCACTGCTTGGTGAAGCCGCGGCCACCTGATTCCACGGCATCCGAGCCAGCATCATCCCCATCGCACAGGTATCGGTGATTCCCGCAAAGGTCAGTCCCGCACCGACCAGGGCCGCGAGACCGATCCAATACGGATTCACGAAGTAGCCGAGTGTTGCGCCGGTGACGACCAGCAACCCGGCTGCGATGCGCACCTGCCGTTCCAATGAAATCGCCTTCTTGCCACGGACGACCGGCAGACCAGCTTCCACGCAAGCCAGCGTGCCCCCCTCGATGTTGACCACGTTCGTGAAGCCCGCCTTGAGGAACTTCTCGCAGGCTTGCTGGCCTCGACTCCCGGAACGACAGATGAGGTACAGTGGCTCGTTGGCCGTGCCGTTACGAGCCTGCATCAGCGCCGCTGGATCGAGTTCATCCAACGGAACGTTTCGTGCAACGTCGA
>JANNGQ010000084.1:0-3310 GCA_031403975.1 Planctomycetota bacterium | reverse complement strand
GCTTGCGAGTCGGCCATCGCCTCGAGGACGGGTCGCCCGATGTTGCCCACGGCCGCGGCCCTGTGGCCGCCGGCGTGTCGCCAGGAAAAGGAGATAGAAACGTGACGGAGGCGTTCGCCTGGCTGATCAATCTGGTTTTGCATTTGGACGAGCATCTGGCGGGATTGTCCGCGTCGATGGGAAACTGGCTGTATTTGATACTGTTCACGGTGATCTTTTGCGAAACCGGCCTGATCATCGCTCCATTTCTACCGGGTGATTCGCTGTTGTTTGCTGTGGGAGCACTGGTCGCCAATGGGCAATCCGGGCTGGACTTAGGACTGATTTTCGTGCTGCTGACCGTTGCTGCAATCTTCGGCGACGCACTGAACTATGCAATCGGGCGGACTCTCGGACCAAAGGTCTTCCACAGTGAGACGTCCCGTCTGCTGAATCGAAAGCATTTGCTGAAAGCTCGGGCCTTTTGCGATCGACACGGCGGCAAGGCAATTTTCCTCGCGAGATTTCTCCCGATCATCCGAACGTTTGCACCGTTTGTAGCCGGTGTCGGGAAGATGAACAGGTTTCGATTCTGGATATTTAACGTCACGGGCGGCATCTGCTGGGTCGGACTGTTTCTGTTCGGCGGTTACTGGTTCGGGACAGTCCCGATTGTCAAACAGAACTTCCCCTTCGTCATTCTCGGGATCATCGTAGTGTCCGCGTTGCCTGTGATTTACGAATGGTACCGGTCACGAAAAGAACCGCTTGCGGAAGATCCGGACGCCTCAGCTCCGGCCGGGTTGTAATTCGGCAGATTCTGCCGATTAGATTTCAGGAATTGTTCTCGAGCCGCCGAAACCTGTGCTGACTCAAGCCTGTACCGCGCGCGGAGATGCGTCCATCTGCCGGAATGACTCATGATTATGCAACGCATCGATTCCGATGACGACAACCAACGGGTTCCCGTTCACGGCTCAGGAAATCCCGAGATTGATGGAACGACCATCGGGACAGTTCCCGGTTTCATGTACCGCTGCGTGCCTCAGGACAAACAGCGTTTGATCTTGCGCATGGATACCCGACGCAATATTGGAGAGGAAGCAACCCGACCGGCATTTCTTTCCGCCTGCAGAATCCCGCGTGAAGCATCGCGGGGAGAACTATTTCTCGGATGACGAACTGGCCCCGGGAGCCACATCGGCACCTGTCGCACTTCCGCCCGAAGCCCCTGAGTCACTTGAACGGTCGGCGTCAATTGACGGTTCCGTGCCATCGGCAGGCCCCGCAGGTTTCTTCTCACTGCAGCCTGCGACTGTCGCCAACAGCAGCCCGCAAGTGACAGAGGCCTGCACAATTGTCAATATCGCCGTCTTCGCGTTTGATCGTTGCGTTTCTGTTGGCATTGTCGTCTCCTTGAATGCCGCGTTTTGGAACGAATGCCGCAATGCGGAACCGCGGCAGAATCAGGGTTTTTGTTGCGTCACAACGAGTTGTCTGGCATGAAAGTCGGGTGACACTCGCTTCTAACCGACGTTATTGGCGGGAATTCTCGGAGGGCCGATCGTCGGTGGATGTTGCTTTCCTGCCGCAAAAGCGTCTACCTGTAGCGTTCTGCAGCGCGCAATTGAACTTTCGCAGATTTGAATACCTGTGGCGCTTGGTTTGAGCGGCGAAAGTGCGTTTATAGAGGGTCAGCAACTGACTTGCAGCGGAATTGCGGTTTACGAATTGAATCCTGCTGGAAAACACTGACAATCTGACACTCAGATTTGTAAGTTGCAATAGTCCATGGATCTGTGTCAAGAGGGGTAGGGGTATGTGGCTGCGGTCTTTGTCTCGACAAATTCGCCGGCGCAAGACTGGCCGCGCCGATAGCTCGATCCTGTTCGCGCTGGAGTCATTGGAGTCGCGCACGCTGCTGGCGGCGTTTACGGTGCAGTTACCGGCATCGCGTGACAATACGATTTACAATGTGATTGCCGGAGATCAGTCAAACGGGAGCGGACAGTATATCGTAGCTGGCGGCGCATCTGTCACTGCCGCCAGTCATCGTGGCCTCGTTTCATTTGGAGTCGAAGGAGCCGGCATTCCCGAAGGTGCCACCATTCTGGATGTGGTTCTCAAGATGAACCTTGCGCAGTCCGTTGGCGGCGCGGCCAGCGTCAGTGTACATCGGTTGCTGAAGACGTGGGGCGAATCCGGTTCAGATGCATCAGGCAACGAATTTGAAGGAGCGCCAGCCCAGCCCTTTGACGCAACATGGCTGTTTTCAATGTTTGACGGAACCGTCTGGTCCAGTCCCGGCGGCGATTTTGCGGGTGCCTCGGCGTCCGTTTCGGCAAATGTTCCCGGGCTCTACGAATGGGCGGGCGGCGGCCTGATCAGCGACGTCCAGCATTGGCTCGACAATCCAGGAACCGACTTTGGCTGGCTGGTCAAGGGCACTGAAATAGCAGGCAACATCAAAGCATTCGACAGTCGTGATTCGGTAAACAGCGTTCAGATGCCTTTGCTGGAAATCACCTACGAAGAATCGGTGAGCAACGCTGTCTTCCAGGGCCGGAAGTGGCATGACCGGAATGCCGACGGACTTCGCAGATTTCCTGCCATCGGCGGACTGGATCTTCAGTATCAGAATGGCAGGGACTTTTATAACGCATTCCGAGGTCAGGAATATTGGTATCGCTCTGTGACAGACGGATCGTGGTATTTTCTGACGCCGGACGGAAATCTGACTCGATGGGACGGGCGACCGGGAAAGCTCACGGGGCAAGTGATTCAGAGCCTGGACTCGAGAACCTGGCACAACCCTGGCACTCTGATCGGCTCCACAACGGCGGCTGCCGAACCGTGGATGAATGGATTCACGTTTGAACTGGTCAATGCGGCGGGCGTGGTGATCGCGACGACCACATCGCGCGACATTGACCATAACAGCGACGGGATTATCCACGAAGAAGCGGAACGCGGATGGTATCGTTTCGATCCGGTTCAGCCCGGCAGTTATGCAGTTCGGGAAGTATTGACGAACGGTTGGGTGCAAAGCGCGGCAGCTTCATCCCCGGGAGCGGCCGAAGCCTTCTCGCTGGACACATCGCTCGGCCTGACGTTTACGGGGAAGCTTTACGAGAACTTTGGGGGCAAAGGCGAAAAGTGGCTCAAGGGCACCGGCACTGCATGGTTTTATGTGACTCCGCTGGGCGACCTTGTTCGCTGGAACGGCACGGCGGTGACCGCGGCAGTTCCCTTGTCCGGTACCTTGGTTGCGTCACCAGGGATCGCCTATTTCCGGGACGTCTCACTCCTGCATTCGGCGAAGAATCCCCTC
>JANNGQ010000083.1:0-2652 GCA_031403975.1 Planctomycetota bacterium | reverse complement strand
AGTGAAAACGGCAATTCGAAATCCACCTGATCCGGGAGATTGCCGTCCGTCAGGATCGTGACCGTCTCGATCGGAAACGTGCGCGTATACGCCGCCGCCATGCGGAGCACATCGTCGAGTCTGCCGGGCAGATGAGTCGGCTGGATCGAGTCCAGAGCTTTGAGCAGTGTGCGTCGGTCATTTGTGAATTCGGTCAGTCGCCGACCGGTCGATGAAAATGCAAACAGGGCGATCTTCTGATCCCCGCTGATGTTTTCAATCTGTTCCCGAACCTGAACTTTGACAACATCCAGCCGCGACCTGCCGTTGACTTCGTCCACCGCCGACATGCTGGCCGAGCAGTCAATCAGCAACGGCATGTACTCGGCGACTTCCGCTCCCGCGCGTAGAAACGGCTGCATCAGAGCCAGCACGAGCAGGCACAGCAGAATCACCTGCAGCAGCAGCAGCAGATTGCGCCGAAATTTCTGAAACGGCGAGTTGACCCGCTGATCATTGACCACACTCTGCCAGAGCGCGAGGGATGGCACTTCCAGCTTCGGCCGGCGCAGCTTCAGAAAGTAGAGAATGATCAGCGGAATCAGCGCCAGGAAAAACCACGCGCCGACAGAGTTGACGAAGCCAGGCAGGTTCATCGCAGAATCCATCCCTGTCGGCAAAGCTGATCGAACAGGACGGATGGCAGTGTCGCTCCCGAACTGACGGACAGAAATCGACCCTGCCGGCTGCGGCACATCGCATCGAGTGCGTATTGCAGTCCGAGTCTCTGGTCCTGATAGACATTCAGCAGTTCGGACGCATTCGTAATGTCGAGGGTGTCCTGAGTTTCACTGTCGACAAATCGCAGATCGCCCGTCACATTCGGATTGATCTCGGATTCCGCCAGCACCTGCAGTCCCCAAACCTCCAGCCCGGCGCTGAACAGCAGATTCATGGGACGACTGAGATCGCCGAAGGTCAGAAAGTCGCTGACCAGAATCGCCACGCCACGGCCCCGATGAAAACGAAGCATGGTCTCGATGGCCTTTTCAATCGGAATGTTTCCGCCGCCCTCGACCTGTTCCAGAAAACTCAGCAGGTTCCGGATGCGAGTCCGGCCCGTTCCCGGAGGCAGAATCCACGGACGATCGGGCTGCGAATGCATCGCGTACGCACTGACGCGCTCAACGTTGAGCAGTCCCATGATGCCGAAGGCTGCGGCCAGCTGTTTGGCGCGAAGCAGTTTGTTTTCAAACAGCATCGACGTGGATGCATCCACGAGCAGCACGACGTGCATCTCCTCTTCGTGCTGAAACTGCTTGATGTACGGTCGTCGCAGCCGTGCGAAAATGTTCCAGTCGACGTACCGCAGATCGTCACCCGCAGCATAATCACGATAGTCTGCAAAATCCGTGCTGCTGCCGCCCTTGCCTGACAGATGCTCCCCCCGACTGCGGTTTGTGAGCCGGCGCAGAGGTTTCAGCCGCATCCGCTCAATCTGGCTGAGCGTGGCGTTGTCGAAGAGAGTTGTCAGCTGGGACGGTGCCGCGTTTGTCACGACCGCTTATGCCTCCGTCGGCAGTTTGGTGATGCACTCATCGATCAGATCACGAATCGAAACGTTTTCGGCCTGGCCGTCGTAATTCAGCAGCGCCCGATGCTGCAGAACCTCGTGTGCAAACCAGCGGATGTCCTCAAACGAGATATGTGCCCGGCCGAGACTAAGTGCCCGGACTCGCGCAGCGCGGATCAAAGCCTGTGCAGCTCGCGGACTGGCTCCCCAGCGAAGATATTTCTTGATCCGTTCCGTCGCGAACTGCGAATCCGGATGAGTGGCCAGGACCATGCGGCAGGCATAGTCGCGCATGGGATCGCTGACGACGACGCGGTCGAGGATTGTTCTGAGATACAGAATGCGGGCTCCGTCAATCACAGTGGACGATTCGATTTTCTTCCTCAGAATCGTCCGCGTCACCACTTCGTTCAATTCCTCCCGCGACAGAAACGGGACGACGACCTTGAACATAAAACGGTCCAGCTGCGCTTCCGGCAGAGGAAACGTGCCTTCCTGTTCGATGGGGTTCTGAGTTGCCAGAACGAAGAACGGTGGATCCAGCGTATACGTTGTGCCGCTGGTCGTGACTGTACCTTCCTGCATGGTTTCCAGCAGAGCCGACTGAGTCTTAGGCGTGGCCCGGTTGATTTCGTCGGCGAGCAGAAGCTGGGTGAAGATCGGGCCCTGACGGAATTCGAAGCGGTACTTGCCGGCATCGTCCGTCGTCATGATGTTCGTGCCGATGACGTCGGCCGGCATCAGGTCCGGCGTGAACTGGATACGCCGAAACTCCAGCTTCAGCACTTGAGACAGGGCTTTGACCAGTTCCGTCTTGCCCAGCCCCCGGCACACCTTCCAGCAGTACGTTGCCGCCGCAGAGCAGGGCCGTCAGAGTCGCCTCGACCACTCGCTGCTGACCAACGATGACCTTACCGACCGCCTCCCGCACGGCCTGGAATTCGGTTCGAAACTGATCCGCTTCAGCCTGAAGCTGAGCCGGAGAAAGTTGTTCACTCATTTTGATTCTGGCTTTCTGTTGTTGCCCCGCCCACTGTTGCCTTAGTCGCGATTCCCTGTGGGGCAGGCTTCCAGCCTGCCTGGACTGGAAAAGACGCATG
>JANNGQ010000082.1:0-4664 GCA_031403975.1 Planctomycetota bacterium | reverse complement strand
ACGGTGAGTAATGGCCGCCCGCCGTTACATCAGGTTACGCGCCTTGATGCTCAGGTATTCATTGATCAGGCGCTCGGTCAGCAGGTCGGGGGGCGTATCGATCAGCATGATACCGGCTTCGCGGAGTGACGCGGCTTCGTGAGACTGGCCGGTCAGGATCTCGGCCGCAGCGGCAGTGTGGTAGGCATCCAGGTCCGTTTCCGGGATGCGATCCGCCATCGCCCTCAGTCCGACGTCCTGCAGCAGAACACACAGCGGCAGATACGGCAGCGAACGAAGTCTGAGACTGTTCCCGATGACTCGCAGCTGGAGTTCATCTGTCACAAATGTAATCAGCACAACGAGCGCACGTTTCGGTTGAACGGTCGTCAGATACTCCAGCGCCATGCTGTAATCGGAGGCGTCAGGGGAGGCTTGAATGTCGTAGGTCGATCGCAGAATCGACTGGATCCCCGGCTTGCCGCGGACGGGCCGGATGAAGCGTTCGATGCGACTGGAGAATGCCAGCAGTGACACATTGTCGCCCTGACCCAGAGCGATATAGCTGAGCATGATGGCAGAGTTGAGGGCTCGGTCGAGGTACGAGATTCCGTCCGTTTCATTTCTCATGAACCGACCGCAGTCGACCATGATCACGATATTCTGATTCCGTTCGACGTTAAACTCGCGGCTGATGAGTGCTCTCTGATGAGCCGTTGCTTTCCAGTCAATCTGGCGAATTTCGTCGCCGTAACGGAACTCGCGCAGGCGTTCGAATTCACGTCCCTGTCCCGGCATCCGCATCATGCGGACGCCGATCTCTGCCAGTCGATTCTGCCGCGCCATCAGTTCATAACGATACACCGCGCGGATGTCAGGATAGACCCGGATCGGCGTTCTCAGGTCACGGATCTGCTGCCGCATCCAGAGTCCCATCCGGGTCGGAAACTTCAGATGTACAGCCGGCATTTCTGATGCGCCGCGGCGGCCGGGTTTCACTGTGTACGAAATTGTCTGTTCTTGGTCCGGTGCGATACGGATGGTCTGAGGCAGTCGGTCGATTTCACAGAGCGGTCCGGGATCGTCGTGCAGTGTCAGGGTCAGTGAGGTATGTGCCCGGTTGCGAATCACCAACGACGCCGGATTGGATGCACCGACGCTGAGAACTTCCGAGATTTCACGGCGGATTTCCACTTCGTTCGGGCTCGGACTGATCAGCAGATCCACGCATGCTGCAGCTACCAGCACCAGATTGAACAGCAGGGCGATATCAGCAGCGGACCGATTGATACCGGCCAGCATCAGCGGCAGGGTCAGAATCGCGGCCAGCAGCACCAGTCGCCTGGTCGGGATCATGACTTTGGTGCCTCAACGCTGTCCATGATGGCGCGAATCGTTTCGTCGGGCGTGCTGCCTTCGAGCTCCGCTTCCGGGCGGAGCCGCAGGCGATGCCGCAGAACCCAGGGAGCCAGTTCCTTGATGTCGTCCGGAGTGACGAAATCCCGGCCTCGGCAGGCAGCCAGAGTTCTCGCCGCGAGCAGCATATTGACTCCGGCGCGAGGGCTGGCACCGACCGTGACCGAACCCCACGAGCGTGAAGCATCCAGAATATCGACGATGTACTTCAGCAGTCGTGGCTCGATGATGACCTGCTTCACCACGTTCTGGATCGTAAGCACATCCTCGGACTTGAGCACCGTCTGCAGATCAAAATCACTGAGTCGACGCGGGTCCTTGCCGGAGGCGTAATGTCCCAGGATGTCGATTTCATCGGCCGGTGCCGGATAATCCACGAGCAGCTTGAACATGAAACGGTCAACCTGAGCCTCAGGCAGAGGATAAGTTCCTTCGTGCTCGATCGGGTTCTGAGTTGCGATGACCAGAAACGGTCGCTGCAGGAGGTGTGTCTTTCCGTCAACGCTGACCTGCTGTTCCTGCATCACTTCCAGCAGCGCGGACTGAGTCTTCGGGGGCGAGCGGTTGATTTCGTCGGTCAACAGGATGTTCGTGAAGACCGGACCTTCGTTGAAGCTGAATGCCTGCTGCTTCATATCATAGATACTGTGTCCGGTGAGGTCCGACGGCATCAGGTCCGGAGTGAACTGCACACGCCGGAACCTGCATGACACGGTTTTCGACAGGACGTTGACTAACAGCGTCTTGCCGAGTCCCGGAGGTCCTTCGATCAGCACGCTGCCTTCTGCAAACAGCGCGATGACCACTCCTTCGACCAGCTCCTGCTGACCGATGACAACCTTTCCGATCTGCTCGACAATCGCGTCGAACAGGCGTTTGATTTCTGTGAGTTGCATAGAAAAGTGTGCTCGTGGTCGAATGAGAAACTGCGGAAAATGAAAAACGGCGCTAAGTGACCGCCGGGCTTTGCTGGTGTCCCGATGCTCCCCTCGGCGGGAGGCGCAGAGTTCGGCGTTGCTGAAGAAGGAATTCCAGCCGACGGAGCGGCTGGCCAACAGTAAAGGTTTACCAACAGTAAAGGATGACAGTCGTTGAAGTGTCGGTCCTATCCGCTTTCGGCTTTCCGTTTTCGGCTTTCCCTGGTTCCTGCGAGCCGCTGCTGCAGCGTTGACAGCCAGCGGAGCATGGCGGCAGCCTTCGCCGACGACAACTGAGTGGACTCAGCCATGGCGTTGGCTTCCCTCAGGCGGTCGCTGACTTCCGTCCGGTTCATCCCGGAACGGTTTGCGATCGCGTCGGCGTCATCAAGCCGAAGAAAACTGCCGTACCTGCGACGAAGCTGACTGCGCATGTATTCGAGATAACTCCGGATCACTGCACCTCCGTCACGCAGACGGTACTGCAGATTGCCAACGGCCTGAGCACTTTCCGTCAGTGATCTGCGCTGCAGCGTTGTCACTTCCAGGGCCGGGCCGAAACGATGGAACGCCAGCCAGATTCCCAGAACGGCCACGAGCAACATCTGAAGCGAGCCGATTCGCAGCATCGGGCTGAACAAAATGCCCGTATGCTGGAATGAATCGCTGGCGTTGAAGTACTCGCTGAGCACAATCGAGTCATCATCGACCGCATCAGTTTCCGGATCAGGAATGACGCAGCGTTCGACAAGCCGGACGGCCAGCCGGCGGGAATCTTTGTAGAGCATGCTGCGGTTGGAAAAAATGTCGGGACTGGAACATACGACGACGCGCCCGTTTCCGATCGGCCAAGTCGCAGCTTCAACTCTACCTGACGCAGAAACCACAAGACTTTCCGGATTCAGATGGTCCGGCAACTCAAGCTGCGCATTGGTTAGAAAGGTCACTGATCCGTCGACAAGGTCACTGGTCGTGCTGACTTCCACACCACTTGTCACCGAATTCAGTGACTCATCCTGCGGCCGTAGTCCTGGAGTTACTGCCGGCGCGGGACTCGCTGTCGATGCGGTCAAGGACGACACGTCTTCCGGCCAGACACGCTGCGACAGTTCAATGCCCAGACCTGGCAGTGAGAACTCCGGCGCAGACCATTCGGGAGCAAACAGCAGTTCGCCGCCGTTGTCAACAAACTGATAGAGTTGCTGCTCTTCCGTTGGATTGGGATAACGATCCGGAGCGATGATCAGCAACGACGCTGTGGACTCAGGAATAACACTGAGGGCATCGCGTTCGACGCGGGGAAACAGCTCGCTGAGTGTCCGGAAGAGTCCCAGTTTGCCGTCGATCGTGGTGCTGTAGGAATCCGCGACGGAGCCGTTCTCTCCTGGCAACCACCAGAACTGCAGCAGGACGAGCATTCCGGCAGCCAGACCCCAGAAGGTGTCAGACTGCAGCAGTCGGCGTTTCTTCTTCACGAAAGGCTCCCCGAAAACCAGTCAGACACGATTCAAACATTTCGACGGTCGGCGTGCGGCGGCCGAAGAATACATATTCGAACTGCTCGGCTGTTGTCACGTACGCATCTCGCTGATCCGGACGTCGCCAGACAGCACGCACATAGTCGCGGTTCGTGAGTCCTTTCCGATAGCGAATCATTCCGGCACGCTCAATCCAGCTCATGCCGCCCAGAAGCAGTTCGCGGATCGCCGCCCGATAATTGCCGTCCGAGGCCAGCTGGATCGCTCTCGATTCGTAGGTCGACGCCGCCAGCTCACCGGGAGGAATCAGGACATCGGACAGAACCTCGTCTGCCTCGCCGAGCAGCTTCCTGTGGCGTTTTTTCTTCGCATCTGCGGACTTCACAATCATCGAGGCGATGATAATCAGAATCACCAGAATTGCCGCAATCGCCAGTATGGTGATCATATTCGAAGCCGCGGAAAGATCTGCGCCAGAGCGGGAACTGCCCGCAGAAGGCGTAGTCACGGGACCAGGTCCCGCCGGAGAACGCCACCCGCTGAACAGCCAGCTGAAGAAACCACCGATCGCGCTGAACACGTCGCCTATTTTCCCTCCCATCCAGCCGAGCGCACCTTCGAGAAATCCCTTGTCGAGATCGGATGCAGGAATCTGCTCCAGCACTCGCCGACGGACGGATCGAAACTCGTTGCCCTGCATCACTCGCTCACCGACGCTGTCGATCGCGTCGTTCGGGAGCTGAACGGAGAACTTTGGCATCGCGGCGTCAATCGGCGTTGCGGGACCGAGCAACAATAGAAACAGCACCCCAAAACACAGCAGCGCGGCAGGAGACACAGTGCGGCGCAGTGGCCAGCGGCCGCGTCGTGAAGG
>JANNGQ010000081.1:0-3333 GCA_031403975.1 Planctomycetota bacterium | reverse complement strand
CTGAACACGACACTGACATCGTCGGAATCCAGTTTGCCGTCAAGCACAAGTGTCTTCGCAAAGACATTTTCAGCCTCTTTCAGCGTCAAGCCGCGTGCGGCATGCAGCAGTCGTTCGCGTGAATCGCCTTCCAGATTGATGCGGACCTGCGGATTATCCTTCACGTCTTCGACAATCCGGTCGAGCAGCTGATTGAAGTCTTCAGGCCGCGGCAAACCGAATTCGACGACGGTAATGTCCTTCGACAGTTCGGACGCGATCTGCATCTCCGGAGAAACAATGATGATCGACTTGTACGTATCTCGCACATGATGCGCAACGTCACGCAGCTTCCGGATAATCGTCAGATTACAACGCTCGCCTGACGTGAACGGATGAAAGTCCTTGAACAGATAGATTGCCGGCTCGACCTGATCGACGACCGCATCGAGTGCCATGATCGGGTCGGTTGTATTGTTACTGCCCGCCTTAGTACGGGATGGTTCTGCGCCTGATCGCACGATGCCCTGTGTGATCGTCCAGACAAACAGCTTCTTGTTGCGCGCCTCCGCAATCTTTCGCAGGCATCGTTCAACTCGTTCCTCCTCCCAGCTCACCACATACACAATCGGATACCGGGCTCGAATGAGTACATCGAGTTCCTGCTCCGGAGTGGAGGCGCGAGGGACATCGACTGCCGCCGGTCGTGCACTTTCCTGCGGTTTCGCTTTTCGGGGATTCGTGCCGGCAGATGGTTCAGGCATGCCTGATTGGTCAGTCATTTTCAATGATTATTCACGTGGAAATTCAGTTGCCGCGAGGCAAGCGGCTGCCAGGCGGGAGTCGAGCGACGCATCACCCAGATCCAGAGAGCCCAGAAGTTCAAGCACTTCACGCGACGCTCCGAAAAGGCAGAGCCGTCCATCCGGCAGAAACGTTATCTCAGTAATGGCCGTTTCGGTATCGCAGATACCATCAAACGGCTGTACTGACAATCGTTCGTCATCGGAAGGAGTGGAATCAGGCAATGACATTCAGCCCTGCCTCTCTGGCGAGCTGCCTCGCGACATCACTCTCGGCACGTGACAATGGTGCGGCAAGTTCGGAATGCCGTCGCGCCTGCCAGCGAGGCTGATAACCGTCACGCAGACTGAATTTGACATTCGGCATTTCATCCCGAAGCCATTTGAGGATCGGTCGGAAGCAGCAATCCAGGTGGCCCGGCAACAGCAGGTGTCTGACGATCAAATCTGTCTGTTGTACTGCCAGCCTGAGGTTCCGGGTCACCACAGATCCATAGTTCGGCACTCGCGCGATGCGTTCAGCACAGTCATCGTTGCCGAACTTCAGGTCGGCGACATAAACACTCACGAAACCGTCGAGCAGATCGAATGCTGCAGGTGTTCCGTAAAAATCCGACTTCCAGACGACAGGCGGCAATTCCGGACAATCCGACATGGCGTCCAGGATCGAGGGAATGTGGATCGTCGGTTCACCACCGACCCATTGAAGGTTGCGAGCCCCCTGCGTTTTTCCCCAGGCGACGGCCCGGGACAGGAACTCCGCCGTCAGCACGCGACCTCGGGACGGATCAAATGCATTCTCCTCAGCAATGCAGAACGCACAGCGCAGATCACACCCCGACAGATAGAACAGATGCGACGGGACCAGCTCGGGCTCTTCGCCGCATTCCACACGGTGACGAAAAACTCGCGCCTCGACGCCCGCATGACACGGACCCCGCTCACCCTTCGCCCGGTTTGCTCCGCAGCGATGCTCACACAACTGACAGTGTTCCCACTGTTGGCGAGCCAATTCCATTCGATGCGGCGCGAAGGACAGTTCCGACATAGTGGCAGGCAAATACAGTTACGGACTGGTCTGATGCAGTGCAGATTTCTGCGTACACCGAATCATAGTTGAACAGGCTGGTGCTTTGATGCAATGAATCGCCGAACAGGCTCGGAATTCTTACGGTGTCGCCGCATGCAGCCGGTGATCAGTTCGCCGTTACTTTGCAAACGACATCAAGTTTGCCAGTGCCTGAGCGAATTGCTGCAGAGCCTCCTCGTTTGGCAGGTTAATGCGAAGTGACTTGCGGCCCTGGTCGTCAGTTTCAGCCGACTCGGAAAGCTGGTTGCGGATGGCATCGACGGCCTCAGTCGAAGGCACTGTACCGGAATCGGGCAGCATCTGTGTCAGAAAACCGAACGCCGCCGTCAGCATCTGACCACCCGCGTCGGCCACTTTCTCGCGGCGCTGCAGCCGAGCGGCTTCTTCCTGTTTTGTGTTCTTCTGACTCTCGTCGAGATATCCCTCCGGCACTGCACCCAGCAGGATTTCCAGCCGCGACTTCAATTCATCCATCCCGCTCTGCAGATCGATTTCCGTGATGTCCGACTCGTAATCCAGAGCCGCCGTCGCCAGCTCCTTTTTCTGCGAGATCGTGGTCAGCAGCTGCTCTTCCAGTGTTTCTTCTGTGACCAGAATGAATACGTTGACCGGATTCGTCTGGCCCATGCGATGAGCCCGCGCGATACGCTGTTCGAGGATCGCGGGATTCCACGGGAGATCCACGTTGACCACTGTGTCGGCCTGCTGCAGATTCAGTCCGGTACTTCCGGCGTTGGTGGACAGGAACACTTTGCATTCAGGATTTGTCTGAAATTCATTGACAATCTGCTGTCGCTGACTCTGCGGGACTTTTCCTTCGAGCCGGACGAATTTCACGCCGCGTTTCGTCAACAGCGGTTCGATCAGATCCAGCATCCGCGTCCATTCCGAAAACACGACCGCCTTGTGATCACCGTCGATGAAGAGCTGCTCGAATAATTCGTCCAGATGCTGCAGCTTGGTCGAATAGCCGGGCGGCTGTTTGTCGACAAGAAACGTGCTGTCCGCCGTCATGCGGCACATCATCAGGGACTGCCGCAGTCGCAGCAGATCCATCTCGCTGATGTACTTCTTGCGGGTGATGGAAGCGATGATCTGCATATGCGCAGCATGCAGAGCACGCTGTTCGTCAGTGGGCGGAAAGCGGATGAATTCAGTCATCCGCGGCGGCAGATCCTGCATCACCAGATCACGAGTCCGGCGAAGCAGGATGGGCTTCAGTGTTTCGCGAAGCTCGTCAAGATGCTTGTAACCAAGGATCCTGCCCTTTTCGTCCGTCACGCGATAGCGGTTGAAAAACCGGAAGCCGGGCCCCAGATGCCGACCGTCGATAAACTGCACGACGGAGTACAGTTCATCCAGTCGATTCTCCAGCGGTGTCCCCGACAGAACAAGCGCAAATCGGGACTGCAGACTCTTGACGACGCGGGTTGTCTGAGCTTCCCAGTTCTTGATCCGCTG
>JANNGQ010000080.1:0-5123 GCA_031403975.1 Planctomycetota bacterium | reverse complement strand
GGTGTTCTCGATGAGTGACCGGGTAGAAGCGTTTCCATCGGTACTGTCAGTACTTTTCTGGGCGGAGACCAAAGAGCCGACACTGGCGTTCGGGAATGAAGGTTTTCGGCGGAAGCAGACGATACTTGTTGTCCAGCCGCTGCAGCTGCAGCCGCCTGACGCGGGTCGGACAATTACAATTCCTGCTCCGTGTCTGCCGTATCGCTCCATCGCCACGGCAAGTGGAAGCTACAGCAGTGTGTACAATAACACGAATCACGAGTGGGCCAGGCAGGAATCTGCCGGCGAGTCACTTCTGCAGTTTCAGATTCCGGCTGTGTGTCTTCCGTTTGAAGCAGAGTCGGCAGAGGTTTCCCTATTGATACGGGCTGGTTCGAGAATCGTGACTGTCCTGTCCGGAGAAGCCGACAGGCTTGAGAAAGTCGCGGACTGGAAAAGCCCGCTGGGAACTCAGTCTTTCACGATTCCGGCGGCATTGATTCGCGACAGCTGTCTTTCCGGCAGACTGCTTGTGCAGATCAACGTAAGTGACCTGGATGACTCCATGACGTCCGAATCTGCATCGGGCGAACAGGACGACAATTGGCAGATTGAACGCGTCCTGCTGACTCTGAAAGGACGCAGGGAACCCGCTGCGGGACTTTGAAATGAAATTGCCGAGCTCGGTCATGAAATACCGCATGACACTGATTCTCCTGATCTTGTTGTGGCGGGATTGTGGTCCCGTGCGTGGATTCCAGGTTCCGTCAGACAGTACTCACCCGGCTCAGGTTCCGGACCCCGAATTTTCACCGCGAGGACCATACACAGGACCGCTGGCGATTCCCCACATCGCGCGATTCCGGGACCTGCCGATGCGAGTGGATCTCGATCCGCTGATTCTGCCGCCAGACACTGTCACACGAATTGATGAACGGCTTCCGCCTCTTTTTCATCGGGCCCTTCAGGAAGCCACGGACGAGGAAATCCAGGAAGTTGCAGCGCTCTCGCTTGCTCGAATGGCAGAGCAGAATCTGGGAGACATCCGCAGCTCCGGATCGGTCCTGCTTCAGTTGCTCAAGTCCACGAATCAGCAGCGAGTTCGCTATTCCTGTGCGTATGCATTGGCGGCAGGAAACGTCGAATCCAGCGCCGCAGACCTGTTGCGGCTGGCATCGGAGGGTGCTGATGATCAGCGGCTGCGGATTGAACCGGCTCTCGCAAGGTGGAAAGTCCCTGCAGCCGCAGACCTTTGGCGACCAAGGCTCACCGATCCTGAGATCAGCAGTACGTCATACCGGCTGGCCGCCGAAGGCCTTGCTGCACTGAACGATGCGGACGCTGTAAGCTCTCTCAGCGTGACGGTGGTCGACGCATCGGCTGACTTTGCCACGCGGATGTCCGCCGCTAAGGCGATGGCTCAGATCGATACAGTACAGGCACTGGCTTTGGCGGAACCGCTGCTCACCGGCAGTACGCCGGATCGACTCCTGGCCATTGTGCTTCTCGATATTGAGCATTCGGAAGCCGATTCAAAGACCAAAGAGCTTTGTCTCGACCCGGTCGATGCTGTTGCGTCGGCTGCGTGGCTGCAGGTCTTCAGACGACAGCCAGAGCTGCTGGTGAACTACCTTGCGACCGGTCGACTTCACCGAGATGCAACCGTCCGTATCACGGCCGCCAGAGTGATGAAGCTGTTTCCGGATGCACAGCGCGCCGCATGGCTGCATCAACTGTTGAGCGATGTTCACATTGAAGTCCGCAACGTCGCCCGACAGATGCTGTTCGCGGTGGCCACAGAATACTCGGATCTCAAAGACCAGATCATCGGAAGTGCGGCCGACGCACTGCAGCCGGATTCGGAAGACTGGCAGGGAACCGAACAATGCCTGATCCTTCTCGGAGAATTGAAAGCACCGCAGTTTTCTCCTCCTCAATGTGTTCCGCTGCTGAATCATCCGAGAGGCGAAGTGAGCGTTTCTGCCGCCTGGCTGATTCATCTGTTTCCGGATGAATCCATCCGGGACGAGATGCTCGTTACGATCCGGAAGAATGAGGCACTGTTTGCGAATCCCGCTCTCCCGCAGGGAGACACCGGACTGGTGCAGGCCTTCCTGATTCAATACGCCGCACTATTGAGGATGCGGGAGATTCAGCCGATCCTGGAAACGAAATTCAGTAAAACGGCCCCTGGCGGAATTGCGGCCAGGGCAGCTTCGATGTGGGCACTGGGCATCCTGTTCGAAAGAACGGCTTCTGCGGAGCTCGCCGCAAAGTTTGCGGAGCGGGTCCGGGATCGTGCCTCGTCGCCGCCGGAATGGGTACCTGTCCGCCGGGCCTCTGTGTTGGCACTGGGTCTGCTGCGGGCCGTTGATTCCGCTGATGTCGTCGCCGAAGCCTACGTCCAGGACGTACCGGATTTGCTGATCCCCGGAACTGCCCGCTGGGTGCTGCCGCTGGTCGGTCGCCCGATGCTTCCTGAGATTCCGCCAAATCAGGTGACGATCGGCGGCTGGCGAATCAACCCGTCTTTGCCGGTTCAATGAATCCATACACAGTGGCACCAGTTCTGCTTCGGCACTGAATTACGGGATGCCAGAGCGGTTCCCGAATGGGTGTAGCGGAACTCGTGAGAGTTCCGGTCTGAAGTCTCACGACTTCAGCTACCGGCATCATGCACTCGGCGCAGCGGTTGCCGCGTAAAGGTTCTGACAGCGTTCATCGAACAGGCCGACGTGATTCCAGGGTTCAATGGCAGATTTGAGCCACGAACCGAAATTGTCCTCTGCGGACGAGGATTTCGTTTCTGACACACGCGCAACACCCAGTCGATGCCTGGCTTCCGTGAGTACGGACCGGAAGGCACTGTCGTTCGCGTGCAGGAAGCTGGAGTTGCGGAAACTAAGTTCCGGTTGCTGCTCCATGCTGGTGACTGCCGCGAAGTAGACCATGCACCAGTGGCTCCACAGTCGGAAGGAAGGGATCGCTGCGTAGCAGCCTTCGACCACTTCATCGACGCAGCGGATTTCCGAGATCAGGTTGTCAGAGTACTCCCGCAGCCGCTGGTCTCGCTGTGAAAACGCATCGTGGGTGAGCAGTATGTCGGCCAGACGTGCGACGCTGAACAGCGTATGGGCAATTCCTGTGCTGTGCAGAGGATCGATGAATCCGACGGTGTTTGTCAGTGCAGCCCAATTGAAGCCCGCCCCCTGTCCTGCCAGTCGCTGAATTCGACCGGTACTCTGCAGTCCGGAGTCCGGTCTCACGATCCTGGCATTCCTGAACTGCCGGCTGAGAAACGGTGTCCTTTCGATCCGCCAGTTCCATTCGTCTGTCGGTGAATCAAATGCTCTTGCCGCTTCGAGAGCTCCCGGACGCTGATCAATCATGAAGCCTGCACTGAGCGTGTCGTCGTCATAGCGCAGCTGCCACATCCAGCCGTCCGGCAGCACCTGATGCACGGCTGCGTCGTCGCAGTGATACGGAAACTGCGAAACATCAACGGAATGCTCACGCAGCAGCTGTTCGCAGGTTACGGCCGATGCGAAATGAGCAAAGATCGAGCGCGCGTTTGTCCGGAGCTGATGTGTCTGAGCGGGGATCTGCAGTTGCTTCAGCACCGCATTCGGCGACCCGGTTGCGTCGATCAGAAATGCTGCTTCCGCCTGAAAAACCTGTTCATCCGATGTACCATTGATGATCCATCGATCGTCGCGTTGACTGAGCGTATACCGGCATTGCTCATAGGCGACTGCTCCCGATGATCCGGCAAGCCGGAACACAAATTGATCCACGTCGCTTCGAAGCCAGTGCGTGTCGGAGTACTCATCGGCGCTGCTGGCCGTGACCAGAAGCCGTCGAACGTCAAAGTTGACCGGATTGACATCAAAGTCAAGCGTTTGATCAAGGTAGGTGAAGCCTCGCTTTTTTCCGCACAGCAGTTCCGGATATGTACGTTTCCACGATCCCCAGTGACAAAGAGACTTCAGCTCGGGCAGCCGATGGCGGTCCGCGATCTGAGCCAGCGTCCGGTCGGCCAGCGGCGTTGAGGATTCACCGATTGCAAACCTCGGATGCCGATGCCGGTCAATCATGACGACGGATCGACCGGCCCGCACGAAAATGGCGGCCATCAGACTTCCACCGAAACCGGTGCCAAGGATCAGGACGTCGAATCGGGGTGTTGGCATAGCGGCCGTCGGCAAACAGAAAAACAGTGAAACAGAATGTTGCCGATGATAAGCGTGCGACTCTGCTCGCGACAGTGGCGGCCTTTTTCGATGAATTCAGCAACCCAAAGCCGCGACGGGGGACACTGCTGAGATCGCATGCGGTCGGCATATTCCCTCGCTGACGCATCGGGTTGGTGAGACGCGGGCAAGGCACGCCGGCAGAGTCGCTGCCGCCGATGGACGCACGTCGCATCTGCAGAAACTGCATATCGAATTCCTGTTCGGCGATCGTGTTTCAGCATCAGTGATTCTTTCTGCCGACTTCTGACCATGAATCCGGTTGAAAATGCCGAACGCAGCAGGTTCGCCCGGAAAGCGAAGAATTCCCGCTTCCATATGTCTGGACACTGCAGATCGTGGTGGGATAAACCCCGGCCCGCGAGGCGAAGGCATCTGGTTTTCCGGACTCCGGAACGACAGAACACTTCGCCGAGCACAGTCCGGTCAAAAGGTCGGGAAGGCCTTCGGCCGGGCTGCCACTGCAGGCTTTGTCATCAGAATCCTCCGTCATACGGCCGCGTGTCGATGCAACGCACGTTGCCGTGACTTCGCTCATCAGGAAGGACGGAGGGACTGTAGTTTCCGAACTCCACGCTCAGATGATCCGCGGGATTCGGCAGCATCTGCCGGATAGATCACCGAGCGTCAGATTACGAAACACGGCGAAGCCATCACCCGGAAACAACACGAAGAACCGAACAACGCTGCAGTATACGTCCTGACATCTGCAGAATCCTGTGCTTCAGCTCCCGGTCTCCAGATGCCGGTTCAGTGTTTCTCTCAACGGGAACCTGAACAGGACCATTGGTGACTCAGTCTGACTGTTGCAGCGATTCTGCTGATTCGCGGGACCGACCGAGGCCGATACTGAAAGATACGAGTCAGTATCGCTTCAGCAGCACCTGCTGTTCG
>JANNGQ010000079.1:0-4217 GCA_031403975.1 Planctomycetota bacterium | reverse complement strand
CCGCCGGCGAGCAGCATCGACATCGCCTGAGGCCAGTGGTCCCGACCGGGTTGAGGAACACCGGTCTGAGTTCCGATCGAAGTTGAAATCCGCGGCGTCCGTCCGAATTCACCTGTGACGACCAGCAGCACTTTGCGGTCCAGACCTCGATTGTAGAGATCTTCCACGAGAGCCGTCACAGCCTGGTCGTAGATCGGGAATCGCACTTTGGCATCTTCGAACAGGTGGCAGTTCACGGCATGTGAATCCCAGTTGTACGTTCCGGATTTCAAAGACTCGACGCCCGACTGATATGGATTCTCCATCACCATCGTGACAAAGCTGCAGCCGGCTTCGACAAGTCGGCGAGCCAACAGAGCCCGCTGACCCCAGGCATGACGACCGTAACGGTCTCGCAGTGCATCGGATTCCTGTGACAGATCAAACGCCTGCCGAGCCTGATCACTGGTCAGCATCGTCACGGCCTGCTGATTGAACTGATCCATTGCGTCCATCACGCCGCTGTCATCGATTCCGCGCCGCAGCCGATCGAAGCCACGGAGCAGCGACACTCGATCGTCCAGCCGCGCTGAGGCCTGTCGGTCCAGCGACAGATTCTTCACCGAAAACCCGGGCGCACTCGGATCACCCGGAATATTGAAAGGCGTATAAGAAGGGCCGAGATACGCCGCTCCAAAACTGTACACGTCGACTCCCGCGCGACCCGGTTCGGTCCCGGAGACATAGTTCGGAAGACCGGCCGCAACGTGCTCACGGCACTTTGCAACGATTGAGCCCACGGCCGGAGCATCGTTGACGAACCCCGTCAGTGTCGCCGGGCTGCGCCCTGTCAGAAACCGCTTATGTCCGCCGCCGTGATCGGCGAATTCGTGAGCCACCGACCGGACAATCGTGTAACGGTCCGCGCATTTCGCGTGAAGAGGCAGAAGCTCGCAGACGTCCATTCCCTTAACGCCCGTCGAAACAGGCCGAAACACACCGCGGTATTCGTCCGGTGCATCCGGTTTCATGTCATACATCTCCATGTGTGGCGGCCCGCCGGGCAACCAAATGAAGATGATGGACGTGTTCTGCACCGGGCTGGCGATCGACGACTCCGCCGCCTGAGCCCTGAGCTTCAATACGTCGCTGAGACCGAGCATCCCCAGTCCCAACGACCCAACCTCCAGAAAACTCCGCCGCGACGCAGGACCGGGACACATGGAAACCGTGCGGCATGCAGCAGTACGGCTCATGGCGGGATTCCTCAGGCAGGCAGGCGTATTTCGTCGGGGCACAACGCCGATTCTCAGTCAGATCCGGTGCTGAGTCAACACGTGACTGCCCACCGCGGCGCAATCTCACCGCCATCGGGCCTGGGGATTGTCGGTTTAGTCGCGATTCCTTGTGGGGGCAGACTTCCAGCCTGCCTGGACTTGAAAGAACGCATGTGCTTTTGAATTGACCAGGCAGGCTGGAAGCCTGCCCCACGATAAAACCGACCGTCCCCAGGCCCGAATGGAGGAGGAGTTTGCATTCGGGTTACTTCACGTCCCGAATTCTTATGTTGCGCCAAGAAACGTCGTACGGCCCCTTACCCGCTTCAATGCCGTGAACCTGCAGACCGATGTGGCCCTTCGGATGAGTCTTGTAGATTTCATCGTGAGTGAGATCGGCAACTTGATGATCGTTGATCCAGGTCTGGATACGGGCACCTTTTGTGACAATCCGGAATTTGTTCCATTCCCCATTCTTAAAGAAGTCGTGCGTATGCTTCTCGTCCTTTGGTTCCGGTGAGAGCCAGCCGTACTGCGTTGCCTCGCCGTAGATATAACCTGCCTGCCCAGGACCGGATTCGATTTCCACTTGCGGTCCGTGAAATCGTCCAAGTCCGCCTTCGCCCTGTGGCTTGTTGCCCGTACGGGCAGCCTCAGCATCGACATCCGCTGCATTCTTGCCGCGCGAACGGATCTGGACTCCGGAATTGAGCGCGTCATGCACGCGGACTTCAAACTCAAGTTCAAAGTCGCCGAATTCTTTCGCACTGGCAAGAAATGAGTTTGGACTGCCTTCGACGGTTTGACCGTGAATGGTTTCGTCTTTCACCTCGTACTTCGCCTTGCCGTGATCAGCCATCTTCCAGCCGTCCAGCGTTTTACCGTCGAACAGACTGACCCACTTCTCATCCGCATTCACTCCGGACGAAAACACAAACGCAACAGCCATCAGACTCAGCAATGAAACCCTTACCATTGGAACCGCTCCTCATCGAATTGTTGAAACAGATGCTGCGTATGCTGAGCGTGTTGACGTCAAATGAACAGCGTTGGAGCCGACGCTGCAGGCGTTTTCGTCGGATGCCCTCCTATGGTCATCCCGCCGCCAACAAAAACGGCCCTCTCGGCGGTTCATCCGCCGGAGGGCCATCTAATCAACTGAGTGCGAGTCCCTGTATGGTCAAACGTGTTTGTACACGGATTCAAAGTCAATCTCGAAACGCTTCATCTTCTTGTACAGCGTCGTACGGTTGATTCCGAGTGCTTTGGCAGTCTTCTGCCGGTTCCAGCCACTGGTTTCCAGGGCCTGAATAATCAGATGACGCTCGGGTTCTGTGAGGGCAGCTTTGAGGGAAGCACCGCCGAGGTTTGCTTCGATATTCGCCCGGTGTTCGTGATGGGCGAACAGCTTCTCCGGAAGATCAGCAGGTGTGATCCGTCCATCACGGCAGAGCACCACGGCTCGTTCAATGACATTGACCAGTTCGCGGACGTTGCCTGGCCAGTCGTAGTGCTGCATGGTCTGCATGGCCATCTCGTCTATCGCCAGGATTTTGCGGCCGGTCTGTTCATTGAACATCTGCAGATAATGCTCCGCCAGCAGCGGGATATCGCCGATGCGGTCCCGCAATGGCGGCTGAGTCAGTGTAATGACGTTGATTCGGTAATAGAGATCTTCACGAAAAGTGCCACGCTTAACGCATTCTTCGAGGTTCTCGTTGGTTGCCAGCACCAGCCGCACGTCAACTTTGTGTGTCACGTTGCCGCCGACGGGTTCAAACTCGCGGTCCTGAATGACTCGCAGCAGCTTGACTTGCAGCGCTGGCGAGGCCGTTGCGATTTCGTCGAGAAACAGTGTGCCGCCGTCTGCCTGCAGGAACTTTCCTATCTTGTCATGCGAAGCCCCGGTAAAGGCCCCCGCGACGTGTCCGAACAGTTCACTCTCGAGCAGCGTTTCGGGAAGGGCTCCGCAGGCGACTTCCACAAATGCCTTGTCACGGCGGTTGCTGAGCTGATGAATCGACCGGGCTGAAATCGTCTTGCCTGTTCCGCTCTCGCCCAGGATCAGAACTGTCGTACGGGTATCTGCGACGCTTTCGATCAATTCGAACATCCTCAGCATCTTGTAGTCTTTGCCGACGATGCTGGAGAGTCCGTAGCGCTGAGTCAGCTGAGCCTTCAGCTTCTTGTTCTCGTCCAGAATCTGACGCTGGCTGATGGCCCGTTCAATGGAGAATCGCAATTCTTCATCGATCACGGGCTTAGTCAGATAGTCGAACGCCCCCATTCTGATGGCTTCGACAGCACTCTCAATCGTGCCGAATCCGGTCAGGAGGATGACGGCGGTCTCCGCGGAATTCTCGCGAGCCCACTGAAGCAGCTGAAAGCCGTCTTTGTCCGGAAGGTTGACGTCACAGATCACGACTTCGAACGGAAACTCTTCCATCCGTTCCACCGCTTCGCTGCAAGTGGATGCAGTCTCCGTACGATGACCCAGACTCCGGAGATAATCGGCCATTGCGGCCTGAATGTGGCGATCGTCATCGACGACCAGCAGTGAGCCCGACGAATTCCGAGCCATGTAAGGTTCCCCTCGCGATGTGTGCCGCCGGACTCTGTGAAGACGCTGTTGTCTTAAGAGCCGGACGTGAAGAATCGGGAGCTTTGTCAGCATTCGAAGCAGCCAGGATTCAGATGCTGTGGGCACTGAACACTGCTGCCGTCCGTGGCAACATGCTGCTCGATACAAAAGAGGGGATCTTTCAACGTTACGTTGCGGTTTTTATGCAGGTCGCTGTCGGTTCACCACGTCAGCGTGAATTCCAGGCCACGAACGCCCGCAAACGGCACAGTCCGGACAAGCCGGAAATCATGTTTTACCGATCTCCGGGTGATCATGCATTGCTGCGCCTGAACTGCGGGTAACGGCGAACTGGTCAAAACTCACCGATCACTTCTCCG
>JANNGQ010000078.1:0-3210 GCA_031403975.1 Planctomycetota bacterium | reverse complement strand
AACTGAAGGACCTCTTCACGGCCGATCTCAGCGACGCCGATGTCATCGCAGTGTACCTGCTTCCCCGGCAACTGGAAAAACTGCTTCCGCAACTGGAGAAGATGAAACCCGGGTCACGAGTCATCTCACACCAGTTTGAGATTCCCGACGTGCCCGCAGATCAAGTGGTGAGCGCTGAGTCAGCGGACGATAGCGCCAAACACACGCTGTACCTCTGGACTTTGCCCCTCAGGAAAGCGAACGAGTGAAACCATAAACATCCATTGATCAAGACTGGTCCTGGCATCAATCGCCGGCGTTGAGGCCTCTTTGACTCGCAGTCCACAACTCGGGCACCGCGCAGCGTCAGCGGCGATCTTCGGCCGGAATCAGCACTTCGGCTCCCTGCGTTTGGCCATCTGATACGCATCTTCCATTTCCACAAGAGTGGCATCGTGCATCGATTGTCCCTGAGCTTTGATCGCTGCTTCGATGGCCTGGAATCGGCGGGAAAATTTCGTGTTGCTCCGGCGCAAAGCTTCCTCCGGATTGATGCCCCAGCGGCGGCCGATATTGGCCAGGACGAACAGCACATCGCCCAATTCCGATTCAGCTCTGTCGCGCGCAACGGGATCAGACCACGGCTCATCGGGAACGCGCGCTGCGTCGACAGTGGCTTCGACGAATGGAATGTCTTCCGACCCGAACAGCTCGAACGATAGTTCGCTCAGTTCTTCCGTGAGTTTGTCGAAGAGCATCCGGCGATCCGGGAAATCGTAGCCGACCGATGCCGCGCGGGCTGTGATGCGTGCAGTGCGGGCCAGCTCGGGAAGGGCAACCGGGATGCCGTCCAGCTGCGACTCACGAGCGGGGTTTTCCAGCTTCTTGATCGAGGACCAGTTCCGTCGCACTTCGTCCGTCGTGCCGGCCTGCACGTCGCCGAAGACATGCGGATGACGCCGGATCATCTTGTCGGCGATCTGCCGGACGACAGCCGTCAGTCCGAACCGCGATTCATCAGCCGCAATCTGAGCATCCAGAATCACCTGCAGCAGCACGTCACCCAGTTCTTCCTGAATCGCTGCGCTGTTGTCAGAATCGATGGCTTCCAGCAGTTCGTAGGTCTCTTCCAGCGTGTACGGTTTGATTGTTTTCATCGTCTGCTGACGATCCCACGGACAGCCGTCCGGAGATCTCAGTTTTGCGATGATTTCGCACAGTCGCTGAAACTCCGGAAGGAGCCGAGCAAAATCCGGCGGTGTGCCGGGAACGGGAATTGTTTCAGCCATGATAATGTCATATTCGGAATTGCGGCGAGTGACTCACGCCGCGAATTGTAGCTGATCCCACGCACGACCGCGTACAATCAGTCGTAGTCCTGTTCCGGCTCGACTGCGATAGCCCAGGACTTTCGGATACCTGACACCCGATCAATTTGAAGCCGATCACGCCCCGGCTACTGCGGCGTAATTCCAAACTCCGCGGCACCAAACTCCGCAATCTGCACGGCGTCGATCCTCCTTGGTTGGAGCATCAGACGCCAGCGGCCAGAACAAGATCCCGTATTCTTAAAAGCACTGCACCAGGAACTGATGAACAAGTGATTGAACCTGCCAAAGACCGGCCGAATCTTCACTGTGCCGTACTCGGAAGAGTGACTTCTATCTCCGCCAGGAGTACTTTGCAGAGGAGTCGGTGCGATGATTGCTGGACAGAAACCCGTCCAACAGATTTGCAACGTCGCTCTGATTCTCAACATGGCGATCTGCAAAGTCGGATAAAGAGACTCAATTGATGATCGGAACAACCGTCGGCCAATATCGCATCACCGCCAAACTGGGCGCGGGCGGGATGGGAGAAGTCTTCCTGGCTGAAGACACGCGGCTGGAACGCAAAGCGGCGATCAAGTTCCTGCCGACGGAGATGGCGAAGGACCCGGAGCGGCGACAAAGGTTTCTGAAGGAAGCCCGAGCCGCCTCAGCCCTCAATCACCCAAACGTCTGCATCGTGTACGACGTGGGTGAAACTGACGATGGCCTGCCGTTTATTGCCATGGAGTTTATCGAAGGCGGATCGCTGGATCATGTCCTCGAAAAACGAGGACGCCTTCCGATCCCGGAAGTCGTTGATCTGGCCGTCCAGGTTGCCGACGCCCTGGATGCGGCTCACAGCAGCCGGATCGTGCATCGGGATATCAAGCCGGCCAACATCAGTCTGAATGAACGAGGCCAGGTCAAGGTGCTGGATTTCGGACTGGCCAAACGGCTGGCCACGGAATCCCACGACGCCCTGGGGACGACGGCCGTGATGCAGCAGACTCAGGACGGCACCGTGGTGGGTACACCGCGTTACATGAGCCCCGAGCAGGCACTCGGAAAGCCACTCGACCATCGCTCCGATCTGTTCAGCCTGGGTGTGGTGCTTTACGAACTTATGACCGAACAGGTGCCCTTCGGCGGCAAAAACTTTGCCGAGATCCTGAACAACATCGTGCATTCACAGCCGACCGCCATTGCGCGACTGAACTACGACGCGCCGCCCGAATTGGAACGCATCACGCTCAAGTGTTTGCAGAAGTCACCCGATCGCCGCTATCAGTCGGCTCGCGAGCTGATGGTCGATTTGAAGAACCTGGCCAGGGAACTGGAACATGGCCCGACGACTTCCGGATCGGTACAAACGAGGTATAAAAAGCAATGGGTGCAAGCCGAATAATATCTGGTGGTCGAAAGTCAGGAATAACTCCATTGTGTCGCAGTGCTTGTGTAATAGGAATTGCATCAGAATGGGTGAGTGCAATGTGCCCACCTCTTTTGTTTTCATCTTTTGGGGTCACAATTTTAAACCCAAGCCCAATCAACTCAGTCTCTACTAACTTGATCAAATAATCTGTTAAAAGAAGTGATTTTTTCCGCAGCGCTGGCAACCCAACTGTGTGAAAAAGTTCAAAAGAACCATGCAATCCGGCCAAAGAAAGAATATGTGGCGTTCCCATTTGATATGCGCCAGCAGTATCTGCATGAGACAAATGAGGACTCATGTCAAATTGTGTATCTTTACGTGATGAGAACCATCCAGCTAAACCGGGAATTTGTCCTAAATGTTTTTCATGCACAAAAAGCCCGCCGACTGATCCTGGTCCTCCGTTAAGATACTTATAGGTACACCAAAATCCGAAATCAACTTCTTGGTTGTGAAAATTATGTTCAACAGCACCAATTGAGTGACATG
>JANNGQ010000077.1:0-3897 GCA_031403975.1 Planctomycetota bacterium | reverse complement strand
GGGCAGGCATTGTTCGGCGCGCGCGAGAGTTGTGGGCAGGGACTGTGTGGCTGCTGCACGGTGATCGTCCCCTTCTCCCCCTGGCAGGGGGAGAAGGTGGCCGATAGGCCGGATGAGGGGGTATTCGCCGGTTCTCATGCTCGCCATCCTCTGCGGCTTTACTCGGAATCCCATCCCGCGTGGAACCAGCACACTTGATTCAACGAAACGACCTCTATGCCATCATTCCTTGATCATGCTGCTGCCGAGCTGGCGTCCATCCGCGAGCAGGGATTGTTCAAAGCTGAGCGCACGATTGATTCTCCGCAGCAGACCGGCATCCGGTTGCAGGACAGTCGCATGGTCCTGAATCTCTGCGCGAACAATTACCTGGGACTTGCCGATCATCCGGAGATTGTGCGTGCGGCGCACGAGGCGCTGGACCGCTGGGGTTATGGAATGGCATCCGTGCGGTTCATCTGCGGAACGCAGACAATTCACAGAACTCTGGAAGCCGGGCTTAGTAGATTCCTTGGTACAGATGACACGATTCTCTACGGATCATGTTTCGATGCGAATGGCGGCCTGTTTGAAACGCTGCTCGGTGAACAGGATGCGATCATCTCGGATAGTCTGAATCATGCCAGCATCATTGACGGCATCCGATTGTGCAAAGCCCGGCGGTTTCGCTATCAGAACAACGACATGGCTCAACTCGAAGAGCACCTTCAGGCCGCCGCCGGATGTCGGTTTCGCATGATCGCGACTGACGGTGTGTTCTCGATGGATGGCACATTCGCCAACCTGCCGGCGATCTGCGAACTGGCCGACAGGTACGACGCGATTGTCATGGTAGATGATTCTCATGCGGTCGGATTCATCGGGCCGAACGGTCGGGGCACTCCGGAACGATTCGGTGTCTCAGACCGCATCGATATTCTGACCGGGACACTGGGAAAAGCTCTCGGCGGAGCCAGCGGCGGATACACCAGCGGCCGCAAGCCGCTGATCGACCTGTTGCGACAACGTTCGCGTCCGTATCTGTTTTCGAACTCGCTGGCCCCGCCGATCGCAGCAGCGTCCGTCAGGACTCTTGAGCTGCTGAGTACATCGGACCATTTGCGGACTCAGCTATGCGAGAATACGGCTTACTTCCGCAAAGAAATGACCGATGCCGGATTTCGTGTCGTGCCCGGCGAACATCCGATCGCGCCGGTCATGATCGGCGACGCCGCTCTTGCCACGCAAATGGCCGATGCGCTGCTACAGGAAGGCGTGTATGTGGTCGGGTTTTCGTTTCCCGTCGTCCCGAAAGGGGAAGCCCGGATCCGGACTCAGTTGTCCGCCGCTCATACGCGCGAGCAGCTTGAATTCGCCGTCGCAGCGTTCCGCAAGGTCGGAAAGTCCCTGGGCGTCATCTGACCGTCCCGCGACAACCATCCGTAGCCGAAGTCGTGAGACTTCGGTCCGAACTCTCACGAGTTCGGCTACCTCAAGGGCTTGCTGCAGCCTCCTTCGTCACGCCAGGATCGCATCAATCACCTTCGCGCCTTCGACTCCCGTGAGTCGTGCATCAAGTCCCTGAAACTTAAAGCTGAACACATCGTGCTGGATGCCCAGCTGGTGCAGCATCGTGGCATGCAGATCGTGGACCGTCACCACATTCTCGACGGCTGCATAACCCAGCTCGTCGGTGGCTCCGTGGACGATCCCTCGACGGATTCCGGCACCTGCCAGCCACATGGACATGGACTTGTTGTGATGATCGCGACCGACAGTTCCCTTGTTTTTCTGAGCCATCGGGGTTCTTCCGAATTCTCCGCTCCAGACAATGAGCGTGTCATCAAACATTCCTCGCCGCTGAAGATCTCGCACGAGAGCCGCGCATGCCCGGTCAACTTCGGCACACCGCAGCGGCAGCTCTTCGCGCAGCTGACTGTGATGGTCCCAGTCCCGGTGATAAAGCTGAATAAATCGCGTCCCCTGTTCGGCCAGCCTGCGCGCGAGCAGGCAATTGCCGGCAAATGAGCCATCGCCCGGTTCGCAGCCGTAGAGGCTGAACGTGTCAGCCGTTTCTCCGGAGACATCGATCAGTTCCGGCACACTGGCCTGCATCCGGAAGGCCATTTCATACTGTGCGATGCGAGTTGCGATTTCGGGGTCGTGAACGACATGGTCAAACTCCCGGTTGAGAGCATTGATGACTTCGACATCGGCCCCCTGCCGATCGCGTGAGACACCTTGCGGGTTCCGCAGATACAGCACCGGATCTCCCTGGCTCCGCAACTGCACGCCCTGGAATTTCCCCGGCAGAAAACCGCTGCTCCATTGTCTGGCGGCGATCGGCTGGGGCGACCGACCTTTGCCCGTTGAGACAAGCACGACGAATCCCGGAAGCTCTTCGGCTTCGCTGCCTAAACCGTAGGTCACCCAGGCACCCATGCTGGGTCTGCCGGTGATCTGCGATCCGGTGTTCATGAACATATGAGCCGGGTCGTGGTTGATGGCTTCGGTTGTCATGGAACGAATCACGCAGATGTCGTCGACGATGCTGCCAATGTGCGGCAGAAGTGTACTGATCTCCGTCTGATCCGTTCCGAACTTCGCAAACGGAAACACGGGACCCTGGCAGACCAGTGTCTGTCCCTGCAGCTGAGCAAGTTGCTGGCCGTTGGTCAGACTGTCCGGCATCGGCTGGCCATCCAGCTCCGCAAGTTTCGGTTTGGGATCAAACGTCTCAAACTGCGACGGACCACCGGCCATAGTGAGCCAGATGATGCGTTTGGCCCGCTGCGGCAGCGGCAACGCCGAAAGGATGCCGCGGGACGAGTCTGCGATTATCGGCGAGGTGCTCAGCAGCGACGCCAGCGCGATGGAACCAAGTCCGCAGGCCGAACGACCAAGGATGGCGCGTCGGGTGCGGAGTTGACGGGAATGTGAGCCCGAAGGGCCGAGGGAAGAATGGATCATTTTGTTCAAACGACTGCTGAGGCTGCTTCCGGCTCCTCAGCAACGGGTTCATCGATCCCGCCTTCGAAGTCGAGCTGTTTCTGGTCGCCCACTTCCTTGACAATGACCCTGATCAGATTCTGGCCGTCAAACGTCCCTCGAAGCAACTCTTCCGACAGCGGGTCTTCGATAAACCGCTCAACGCTGCGGCGCAGCGGACGGGCTCCGTAGTCAAGGCCATCGTCCACTTCGCCCTTGTCGATGATGAATCCACGAGCCTCGTCGCTGAGCACCATTTTCTTGCCGCGCTCCTGGAGTCGATCGTAAACCTTGGCAAGTTCAATGTCGACAATCGTCATCAGTTCGACTCGAGTCAGTTTGCGGAACACCACAACCTCGTCCAGGCGACCCAGGAACTCGGGCTTGAACTGCTTCTGCAGTTCGTGCATCAGATTGATCTTCATGTCTTCGTAAGATTTCTCCTGATCACGTTCCCGCAGCGTGTGCAGCCCCATGCTGCCTCCGTGAGCCATCCGGCTGGCACCCGCATTGGTCGTCATGATCAGAATCACGTTCTTAAAGTCCACTCTGCGGCCGAAGCTGTCTGTCAGGTGGCCTTCTTCCATGATCTGCAGGAGCATATTGAACACATCCGGATGAGCCTTCTCGATTTCGTCGAGCAGTACCACGGCGTAAGGACGTCGACGAATTTTTTCCGTCAGCTGACCGCCTTCTTCGTATCCGACATATCCCGGCGGAGCACCGATCAGACGGCTGACGTTGTGCTTTTCCATGTACTCAGACATATCGATCTGGATCAGAGCGTCTTCGTCGCCGAACATGAATTCAGCGAGCGTCTTAGCCAGCAAAGTCTTGCCCACGCCGGTGGGGCCTGAGAACAGGAACACGCCGGTCGGGCGTTTTGGATCTTTCAGCCCGCTGCGACTGCGGCGGACGGCTTTGCAGACC
>JANNGQ010000076.1:0-3353 GCA_031403975.1 Planctomycetota bacterium | reverse complement strand
GAAATCGACCCGCTCGGTATTCGGCAGCCATGAACCAGCGATGTGGTTCGCTCACCTGCACAAGATCCGATCGGCTATAGTTCGGCAGTGGGCGATTCGCAGGATGCTGCGGCAGATAAATTCCAGGACGGGTAAGAATATCTAACGGCAACAAAACTCCGTTGCCGACAAATGACGACCAATAAAGTGCGAACTGAATCGAAGCCGTCAGACCGATCACGATCAGGAGATCGCGCCAGTGTGAGGGAGATGTTGACCTTGGGTACGGGCGGGCCGGCGCATCAGCTTGAGAGGCTGTTGTCAATGGTAATGTCCTCACACAATCGCAGCGATTCTGATCAGAAAACAGCGATCACCGGAATCCGCAGGCCACCAGATTGCCCGCCGGCAGCTTCAGCGGAATGCGGCCCAGGCGACTGGTCCTGAACCCCCACAAGAGCGCGTTCTTGAATCTCGCCGGAAACGGAAACAACCTGGTCCAGTAGGCGATCGGATAACAGTTGTAAAGAGGCCTCACCGTGATAGACCGCAGCCCGGCGTCCGACAACAGACGACGCAGACTTGTCGCTGAAAACAGCTGCAGGTGCTCGATGTCAAAAATGGGCGACCTCCTGCCCAGCACACGACACGACAACGCTCGTCGGTTGTGGGCCACGAGGCATAGAGCACCGCCCGGCTTCAGGAGCCGCGCCGCCTCGTTACAAAGCTCGGCGGGGGCCGACACATGTTCGATCGTCTGAAAGCAGGTCACCAGCGAAAACTGCCCGGCGTCGAATTGCCCCGGCGTAAACATTTCCTGCCGCAAACACTCCCGCAGACCCGGATCAGCCGCAGCAATCGGTGCTGAAGATGGTTCCAGCCCGATCACGTTCGTGAAACCCAGAGACTTCAATTCCCTGCAAAACGCACCATCACCCGCTCCGATGTCGAGCGCTCCGATCCGATCGGGCAGCCGTTTGCAGATCGAATTCAGTGCCCCCGCATAAGTTCTTGCTGCATAGCAGGATTCCAGCTGGCTGTCATATGCGGCCGCTTCATAAGCAGACTCAAGGTGGGATGAATCCGGAATCGGACTGGCAAAGACCAGATCACAGCGCCTGCAGAACAGCAGACGGTGATGCATGTATTCGGGGAGCTTGCGAGAAGCATAGGCAAACTCACTGAGGCGGGCGGGATCCAGACGCGCATCGGCAAAGAGTGATGCAGCCTGAGTATCGCCGCAAAGCGGGCAGGAACGCTCAGTTGCCGTCACGCCGAACCTCCTGAAGCGCCCGTCATGGCAACCACGACAGTGTAGCCCAGACTGTCGTTGCCGCCTCGCGAATGCAGGGAAATCCGGCCTACGATCGCAAGGCAGATCAGCAGCGGCAGGAGCAGGCAGCCAGTCAGCCGGGATACCAGTCGCAGCAGGACGGATGGATACTCGCCAAGCAACAGCATGAGTATTAATGCCATGACCTTGTAGCAGGCAACGGTCACGGCATTGCCGCGGGCGTAAACGACGGGGATGGCAAAACCGGACCCCGTCAGAACTGTACGCAAACCTGCCGGTGTGAACCGCCAGTAGTCGTATGGAATGAAGTGCCAGCGAGCCGCGAAAGGCACGGTGAGAATCATCCAGCCGTCGGGTTTCAGCACACGTCGTACTTCGGCCAGGAACTCGTCCGGGCGAGCGACGTGTTCCAGAGTCTCGGTAGCGATCACCGTATCCATACAGCCCGAATCAATCGGCCAGGTATTGCCTTGAAAGTAGATTGTCTCCGGAACCTCGTAACCAAAACGCGATCTGGCATCTATGGTATCGATCCCGGTGTACCGCACGGAACGTGGCAGTAGTGAGCGGTAAGGCTGGGCACCGCAACCGACATCCAGCACTGCACCCTCGCAACTGGCGAGCAGCCGTTTCAAGTCGTTCCAGATTGACGACGCCTGCAGGTCGAACAAGCGCCGCGCGAATGCGAGCAGCGCCGCCCGGGTTGTGGAAGGCGTCTGGAATATCGGCGGACGCCACGCTTCACTGTGACGCTCGACCAGATTGTCACGATTCGAAAGCGTTGGCAGCGTCACCTTTGGAATTCCGGCTGAGGGTCGTCCGCCACGTCTCGAATCTCGCCGTGTCGTACAATGACGCGTCTGATGTAGAGCGGTCGCTGCTTAACTTCTTCAAAAATCTTCGCCAGGTATTCGCCCAGTACGGCCGTTGCGAACGTGGACAATGATCCGAAGAACATGATCGCCAGAAGTACAGTTGTGAGCCCTTTGGGAACCCACTGCGGGAAAAGCACCCGCAGAAAGATCTGTGCTGCGGCCAGAACAAAGGTCAGCAGCAGGAGCCCGCCACCCATCACACTGAGCATATTCAGCGGCGTGTTGCTGAAGCTCAGAATCCCCTTCTTAGCCCAGCCCAGATTCCTGACGAGGTTATTTGTACTGCGACCGAACATTCGTTCCGGGCGATGATAGTCCACGCCCGTTTGTTTGAAGCCGGCGAATGCCCGCAAGCCTCGCAGGAACAGGTCGCGCTCCGGGAATTGTGACAGGGCCTGAACCACTTTGCGGTCAAGCAGCGAAAAATCACCGGCGTCGTGCGGCACGGCGACATAGGAAAAGAAATCGAACACGCGATAAAATGATTTGTAGGCGAACTGCATGAACAGCGAGGCTTCGCGCTTCACTCGGCGACCATAGACCACGTCGTATCCTTCGCGCCATCTGGCGACAAATTGCTCAATCAGTTCAGGAGGATCCTGCAGGTCACCATCCAGCAGGACGCAGGAGTTCTTACTGGCGATACGGATGCCGCTCATGAATGCCGCCTGTGAGCCGAAATTCCGGGAATGCGAAATCCCGATCACGCGCGCATCGTCCTGAGACAGCCGGCGGATCGTCTCCTCAGAATCGTCCGGGCTGCAGTCATTGACGAAAATGATCTCGTGATCGACATTCAGTTTCTGAAACGTTGCCTTCAGTCGCGAGTACATGATCGGTATGGCCTCGCCATCCCGGTAGCAGGCAATCACTGCACTCACACTGCGGCCGACAACCGCGTCGTCTTGTTCATCGATGAACTGCATACCCTGGTCGGCGCCGGAGCCTCCGAGGGCTCTATGGACGCGAGCAACCTGTTGAAGCCGGCGCTCGCCCGCGGCGAGCTGCACTGCATCGGCGCCACCACGCTCGACGAGTACCGCAAACACGTCGAGAAGGACGCGGCGCTCGCGCGCCGCTTCCAGCCCGTGTTCGTGGGCGAGCCTACGCCTGAGGACACCATCGCGATCCTGCGTGGGCTCAAGGAGCGCTACGAGGTGCACCACGGCATCCGCATCAAGGACGCGGCGCTCGTGGCCGCGGCC
>JANNGQ010000075.1:0-5081 GCA_031403975.1 Planctomycetota bacterium | reverse complement strand
CGTCGCGGTCGGTTTCGTCGCCATCGCGTTCGACCTTGGGCTTCGCACGCTGCGCGTCGGGCTGAACCCAAAGCGGCGGCGGAACTCCGTCATTCCTCAGATCCGCCCGCATCATGCGGAACGATCGCCAGGCATCAGGCTGTGCAACCTCAGCACCCTGGTCGATGTCATCGAGAAGTGTTGCCGTGGCCAACACCGAATGCATGAACCTCTCCGTTGCCTGAGTCGCTGACGACACAGCAGCAGGCGGCTGAGCAGCCGATGTCTGTGAAACCGATGACGCAGAGGCGGATGATGCCGGATCAGCAGATTCAGAAACAGTACGAGGCGTCATGTGCCTCACCACTCGCTGACGCAACAGTGCCGCGGACTCTGTACGCAGCCGGGCAACGGGCAGACACGTATAAGAGACCAACAGTTCCGGCCACACAGTGTCTTCTTCAAGACCTGGATTTGCCTCCTTCAGCGATCGCATTGTTCCGATCAGTGTGACTGCTTCGTCGTGTCGACCATCTTCAACCGCAAGCAGAATGAGGAATGCGAGTTTCTCACGCTGACTCGCGGAGGTCATCGCCATCGCGGCTTCCGCAATCGACGTGAGTTCGTCGATTCGGCCTGTTTTATTTGCGATCCGCACCAATTCCAGTGCCGGCGAAATCAGCATGGCTCCGGCAGGAGCATCTGATTCCGACGGCCGCAACCGCACCGCGGCACTGACGATGTCGACACCGGCCGCGACGTCCGATTGCCGATCAGCAAGATCCGAGTGCAACCGCCAGTCGGCGTGCAGCTTCGAAGGCAAAACCCAGTCACGCAGGATTTCAAACCGCTGTTCGACCGGTCGCGTCCGCACATCACGAACGATATCTGCCGGATCGGTCGCGAAGGCGGTCGTTCCGATCATCCGATTCAGAGCTTCGTGTTCCTCCGATGAAACGTCGTCCGAGCCTGCCGCGGTCAGTCCCTGCAAGTGTTCCTCCGTGAGTCGCTCCGGCCAGTCGCCGGTCAGCTTCAGATTCCTCGCGCGGGCTGCAGTCTGATCGCGAAAATGAAACAACCCGAACTGACGACTGTCGTGGTCTCGCAGAGTATGCTCGTAGACAGTTTCGCCGTTGACGGCCAGCGTGCAGACGTTGCCTGTCAGGTTCAACGTTGCTGTGTTCCAGCCATCCATCAGAGGTGGCATCGCGGGGCCTCGTCGGTCTTCCGGAACGACCATTTCATTGTCAGATGGCAGTGTTGTCCATTCATGTGTCCCGATCGACATCCAGTGCAGACGGATTCCCTCCGGTCGAATCAGTATCGCCAGCCGTCCCAGAGCCGGATGCACTTCAGAACGGCCAGCCTGACGTTCGAATTCCCAGGCCAGGGATTCACCGGACATCATTGGCCGTTCATACTGAAGCAGCCCCTGAACGTTTTCATCCAGGGTCCCGCTGATCCGTCGCGCGTCGGGGACGTGCCTGCCGGTGATCACGCCGTTGTCCCAGGACCAGTCAGAATTCATCCTTCGCGCCGATGAGGGAGTTCCGGTCGCGGTTCCGGATCTCGCAGGATTGATCGCGTCACTGCGCGACTGATTGAACAGATTGCAGTTCCAGCCTCGCAGAAGCGGATCAGCAGACAGCGCCACTTCCCGCGGAATCTCCGGCGTCCCTGAGAACTTCGGCATTCGCCACAATCCGGTCCGCGCTGCCCGCGCAGACAGATGCAGCCAGGGGTTGCCGCCGGGCGCGCGATTCTCTGAAAACACGGGATGCCCGTTCACCAGAAATGTCAGTGTCTGCGGCGTGACACGTGCAGACTTTCGGACCCACGTGTTGCTCTGAGCCAGCGGCAGTGCCCGCCCGACCGGGTTGTAATTGCCAAGTCCGGAAACTGTGGTGGTCCCCGTCGTGGCCAGTGATTCACACGTCAGCCCGGCAAATCCGATGTCTCCGTTGGAGGCTTCGCCGTCAAGACTCGACACACTGAATTCAAATGTCCCGCTCAGTGGCCAGGGAAAGTACAGCGAATCGTTTTCACGTCCCGTCAGATGAGCCAGGATTTCTTCGTGCGCGATCCACTTCGCTTCGGGGTTTCCGTTCTGCTGAGCCACACCGCCGAAATTGCCGCCGGGAATCCACAGCGCCGGTGCGGCCTTCTGCAGCAGGGTCGTCGCGTCACTTCCGGCCTCAGCTGCGTGAGCCGCTGCCAGGGCATCGCAAAAATGGGTCAGCGTCCGGCCCTTCGTTGACCACATTTCAAACCTCCGACCGGCCTCCAGAATCCGGATCGCCAATGGTCTCAGTTGCGGATGCCTGGCGGCCTGCACGGCCGCAATCAGGTCCAGCATCGGATCTCGTCCGCTGCGGTTCTGCTTCAAGTCATCTTCGAGACGTGCCAGCAGCCGTTCAAGCATCGGCTGCGCCTGAGCCAGCTCTCCGTTCTGCAGGTGCGACAGCAGCAGATACCACGCCTTGCGATCTTCGTCGTTCACAGTTTTCTGCAATTCCGCCCGCAGGGTTTCGAGCTGACCGCTTTCGACTGCGGCATCCGACAGCATCGTGGCCGAACTCAGCAGAGTTCCCGCAAGACCGTCAGCACTGCCGTTGAATCCCGTGTTACGAAACTCTTCCGGAAGCAAACGCCGAAATGCGTCAGGCGGAACATCCGGCGAACGAAAGTCGACGAATGCACTCAGCAACTGAGCTTCCTGCCCGAGAATCGCGCTGTCCCGCAGAATCTCGTACCTTTGCGCCGCAGCCAGACCCGGGAGATAGCGCGCCAGTGACGCGGTTTTCAGGCTCGCACTGGATCGTTCGGATTTCGCATCGGCTTCGATTCTGTTGGCGGCATTCAGACGGCCCGTCGCCTCAGCCCTGAAACCAAACTGCAGCAGCAGCAGCGCCGCATCGGACTGCCGTTCGGCCTGAAGGAGGGCTACAGCGGATTCCGAAAGCATGGCGGATCGCTGGGTCAGCAGTGGCTCTGTGAGCTCAAGAATCCTGAGTCCCGCTTCACGTCTTCCATTCAGAAAATGTTCTCTGGTCATCAGCAGCACGAGTGACGCAGCGCAGCTGTTTGCTTTCTCCGAGGCCGGCGTTGAGAGGATGTTCTGCACGGCCTGCTCCATGACCGGTATCACGGCTTCGCGCTGTCTGTCACTGAACCACATTCGCAGCGACAGAATCGCCAGCGGCAGAGCGTGCCGGGGTTCTGTCGAAGCGGCCAGCGGCTTTGGAAACTGCGAGAGCAGCTGCCGGGCTTCATCAGCATTGCTCTCCTCAGTCGCCAGCTGCAGCAGCAGCATCCAGGCATCGAGCTGAGCCCTGGGATTCGATAGCCGGGTTTCCAGAAGTGACCGCAGTTCCGCCGTCCGGCCGGTCGCGACCGAGTGTCTGATCAGCAGTGATCCGACAGACTGCTCGACAAGGCCCGGCGACAGAATGTCGGACGACTTCAGTCGCTGGTAGACGAAAATCGCGTCGGTATGACTCTTCGGAAGGACGACAGAGCACAGAGTTTCCCAGACGGCCGTGTCACGAAACTTCTGCTGCTTCCAGAGCGTCGTCAGTGATTCCAGTTCGCCGCGGATGTGGTTCACCACAAACTGCTGCGGATCATCCGCATCGTCCGGCGGAATATCGCCCGGAGTACTGATCCACGGAGTTCCGTTCTGCAGCGCTTCACGGACACCGCGCAGACTTAAGTCCTGCATGCCGTTCTTTGCGGCCAGTTCTGAGATCGCCAGTACTCGTTTTACCTTCTGAAACGACAGCGGCGGCGTATTCTCCGCCTCCCGCTCGTCGCTCGGCCCCGCCAGGACCGAGCCGTCCGCCGCACACAGGCATATCGCGACGGCCAGCAGAATCAGCGAGAAGCCGAACCTCGGCCATCTGCAGCTCGCTTCCAGGTTTGCTGAACGTGAAGAGTCATTGAGCATCCGACTGTCCTGATGGCTTTCTGTGAGAATTGCGGCGCGCGATGATGTATCGCCGCACTACCGAATCAACGGCCGTTACTGAAAGCTGCATCAAGATGCCCCGCCTCGCCCGCGCCATGATTCCAGCCACGGTATGTTTCGATCAATCACGGTGTCCTGGCAGATGCGTGAAAACTCAGAGTACCGCAGATCGTCCATCGCCGTGACATCTCGGATCTTCAAGTCGATGATGTCCGCGGCAATTTCCCTCGCGCGGACTTCGGCATCGATGAGCTCCGCGTCGGTCCATTCGGCGATCGAGATTCCCACGTCTTTGAGATCGCCGGGAAGCTGGACATAGCCAAGCTGTACGTGTGAGTTAATTCCCAGGGACCGGACCAGCAGCCGATACAGCGGAAGCTGCAGGTCGGTCCATTCGTCCTTGCTCTGATGAGTCTTCTCCGGCTTTTCCGCTCTTTCACTCGACTTATAATCCAGCACTCGCCATTCGCCGTTGTGCAAATGCCGGTCGATCCGGTCGACTCGCCCGATCAGTCTGACTGGTCGGGCGTTGATGTCCGAAAAATCGTCGCAGACAAGATTCTGTTCGATGAACCTGATCCGCCAACCTTCCTGGCACGTCTCAGCCTGCCATCGGGCAAACGCGAGCAGCCGACTCTCGAGCATCTTGAGCTGCACACTGACCGTGGCCGAGCGAATCCTTCCTAAGCGTGTTACAGCCTGCCGCTGAAGTTCCTGCAGCAGAAAGTGCTCGATCGGTTCCGCCGTGGCTGCATCTTTGACTGATGACTCGCCGAACTTCTTCAGTACGTCGTGCATCAGACTGCCAAACGCCGGTGCCGTCAGTTCTCGGACATCGTCATCGACGGACCTCAGTTTCAGTTCGCGACGCAGAAAATAACGGTACGGGCATTGCAGATACTCGCGAAACCAGGTGACCGCAATTTCCTCCGGTGCTGCTGTGTCCGATGGTGGCGCGGGAATGATGAAGCCGCTGAGTTTCGGCAAAGCCACAATGTCTTCGATCACTTCCGTGAGCGGCAGGGCGCTAGCCCCCGGTGTCTTGCTGTGCGTTCCGATGCTGACACCGGCGGCCACCCTCTACCTGGCCGGCGACTTCGACGGGGCCGCTCGCGCCTACCGCGCCCTGGTCGAC
>JANNGQ010000074.1:0-4845 GCA_031403975.1 Planctomycetota bacterium | reverse complement strand
GCTACAGCAAGGACAAGATCTGCGTAATCGTAGCGAATAACGGAATCTGGCCCACCGGGCAGCCCCGGGGCAGAAGTCCGCTGACACGAAACGGCGGGCGTGTTAGCATTCTGTCCGGACAGAGAGTCCCGTCAAACAAGTCCATTCAGTCTACGGCAATGCAGACAGGTCGATTCATGAGAGATCCGCGTATTCCGATGAAGAGTCGGCTGGTGGCCGGTCTGCTGGCGTTTCTGATTCCCGGTGCCGGGCACTGGTATCAGGGTCGACGATTCAAGGCCACCATTTTTTCAGTTGGAATCCTCACGCTGTTTGTGTGGGGCATGATCCTGGGAAACTGGCAGCCCGTCTACAGTCAGTTGGTGTACCGAGGGGGGCATACGGACTCTGCTCAGCTGGAATTTGCTCAGCCGCAATTGAAGTTTTCGTATGGATATGCAGCTCAGTTTCTTGTGGGAGCTCCTGCACTGACGTCACTCATTCAGGAGATGCGATTTCGCAACGCCACCGGAACCAGAGAACGGCTGGAATCCGAAATCGACAGCGATTTCACGGGCATCATCCGTCAGCACGGCACGAATGGCGTCGTTGCAAAGCGAGTCGTCGGACAGATTGCCGTCAGGCCCGCTGCGAGTGGTCAGCCGTTTGAAGGAACTCTGACCGTCACCGGCGACGATGGTGCCGTCCTCGAATACGCCCTGGACGACAGCATCGACCTCGGGCGCGCGGTGTTTGGTTCTCCCCGACGTGAATTCCGATGCAACCTAATTGACCGCGCGGACGGAGGCGCCAGAACCGGTGCCTCACTGCAGGGAACTATCCGACGGAGCTTCCACAATTGGTTTCAGGCACCTCGCGATACCCATGAGCTGGACCAGCTGCACGGAGAGCTCAACCGACGTTTTGACATTGCTTCCGTTTTCACATGGATCGCCGGACTTCTGAATCTCCTGGCAATCTGGGACGCTGCCGACGGACCGGCGTATGCCTACGGCGACGAAAAGCCGGAGAAAGATGACGAAGAAGATGAGAAGGTGAAGTAACAGGGCGTGGGAGTGCAGTTTACTGTTGTCTCCCGGCGCGCCCGGACTCCGCCGGCTGGAATTCGTGTTCTTCAGCAACGCGGGCCGAACAGTCCCCGCCGACGGAGCGGCGGGACAACAGTAGGAATCTCACAGGCCCAAAGCACAGATCAGCAATACCGTAAATAACTTCCAGAACTGCAAGAGTCCTCAAGACATTTAGCAAGACTGTTTTCAATGGACCTGACGATCCTGACGCACGCCATTCCGCTGACTGCGATTATCTGCCTTGTCTATACGGCCAGTCGATTTGAACTTCCCGCCAGAATCCTGAGATCGGCGGCGGTCATGTTCGGCAAGACCATCGGATTCCTGGGAGCGATGTACTTGCTGTTGCTGTACCTGTCTCGTTGAACTCCGTAGGTTGGACACAACTTGCTCGACCGTGTATTGGTGCTGGAAAGGACGAGCCAGTTGGGCCCGTCCTGCGGAGTGTCCGTATGAACCCGATTGATGACTTTCTTCTGACCCGGTCCCGCCGACAGTTCTTCGGCGATGGTGCTATCCGCATGGGCGGAGTTTCGCTGGCAATGCTGGCTGCGGAACGAGCAACGGCCGCACAGAATGACGTATCGACGGCCATCCATCCGCCGCGCATCGGATTTCCTCATTTCTCGCCGCGAGCGAAGGCCGTCATTTATCTCCACATGAACGGCGGACCGTCGCAGCTGGATACCTGGGACTACAAACCGGAACTGGAAGGGCATTTCGACAAAGAACTTCCCGATTCGGTCCGGATGGGCCAGCGGATCACCACGATGACCAGCGGTCAGTCGCGCCTGCCGGTGGCACCGTCGATGTTCAGTTTTGCGCGCTACGGTCAGGCAGGAATCTGGGCGAGTGAGCTGCTTGCGCAGACCGCGGAACATGTCGACGACATCGCACTGGTGCGGAGTGTGCATACAAATGCCATCAACCATGATCCGGCCTGTACGTTTGTGACCACGGGCAGCGAAGTCCCCGGCAAGCCGAGTCTGGGGTCATGGCTGGCCTATGGACTCGGCAGCCAAAGCAATAATCTGCCGGCATTTGTCGTGCTGACCCCTCGGTGGACTTCGAAGCAGGCCGCTCAGGCACTTTTCACACGAATGTGGAGCAGCGGTTTCCTGCCGTCGAAATATACGGGCGTCGCGCTGCGAAGTGTGGGTGATCCGGTGCTGTACATCGACAATCCGGCGGGCGTCGACGCTCGTCATCGCCGGGCAATGCTGGACAGTCTGGCGCGACTCAATCAACACACGGTGGAGCGATTCGGAGACCCTGAAACACATACCCGGATTGCCCAGTACGAGATGGCTTTCCGGATGCAGAGCAGCGTTCCGGATCTGGTGGATCTCTCCGGAGAAACGCAGGCAACTCTGGATCTGTACGGCCCGGAAGTCAGCCAGCCGGGGACGTTTGCGGCCAGTACATTACTGGCCCGGCGAATGGTCGAGCGGGGAGTCAGAGTCGTGCAGATTCTGCATCGCGGCTGGGACCAGCATGGTTCGCTGCCCAGCGAAATCCGTCATCAGTGTTACGACACCGATCAGCCCTGTGCGGCGCTGCTGCGGGATCTGAAGCAGCGCGGAATGCTGGCGGACACGCTCGTCGTGTGGGGCGGTGAATTCGGTCGCACGGTGTATTCGCAGGGGACGCTGACAAAATCCAATTACGGTCGCGATCATCATCCCCGCAACTTCTGCATGTGGTTGGCCGGCGGTGGAATCAAGGGCGGAGTCGTCCACGGAGCAACCGACGATTTCAGTTACAACATTGTCGAGAATCCGTGCCATGTGAACGACGTGAACGCCACGATCCTGCATTGCCTGGGAATTGACCACGAACGGTTCTCGTACCGTTTCCAGGGACTTGATCAGCGTCTGACGGGCGTCGAACCACAGCATGTGGTTCAGGAGATCCTGGCCTGACGACGGGATTCAGGATTCAGGATTCAGCAGGAGCACCTTTTGCGATTCGCTGAATCCTGGATCCCGAATCCTGCCCCCTGACGTCACCACTCACCCAGTTCCTGCTGAAGTTCGCACCAGCGTTCTTCCACTTCGGCAAGTTCTTTCGTGACGGACTGAATTTCCGTGTGAAGCGACATCGCCTTTTTCGCGTCGGACGTATTCAGCAACTGAGCATTGAGTTCCTTCTTCTGCTCATCGAGTTTCGAAATCGACTTTTCGAGGTTTCTGAGCGTCTTCCGCTGCTGATGAACGTCCTTGCCGGCTGAGCCCTTTTCAACCTTGGCGGCGCCTTTTCCGACGGGCGCAGCGGACATGCGACTGGAAGCTCGTTCCCGTTCGCCGTCTTCGATTTCTTTGTTGACGTAGTAGATATAGTCATCGTACTTGCCGGCGTAGTTGCGGACTTTGCCATCACGGACTTCGATGATGCTGGTCGCGATGCGGCGGACGAAGTGACGGTCATGGCTGGTGAAGAGCACTGTGCCTTTGTAGACCAGAAGTGCCTCCGCCAGCGATTCCACGGTCTCGACATCGAGATGGTTGCCCGGTTCGTCCAGCACCAGAATGTTGTAAGTACCAAGCAACAGGCCCGCCATACACAATCGAGCGCGTTCGCCGCCGGAAAGTACACGGATGGGCTTCTTCGTATGGCCGCCCCGAAACAGCAATGATCCGGCGCACGCAAGGCAGTCCTGAGTTGTTGTACCAGGCTTTGACTGGTATTCAAGGTACTCCAGCACAGTCTGATCGGATGGCAGATTGGCATACACATGCTGCGCGTAAACACCAATCTCGCAGCCGTAGCCCCACTTCACTTTGCCCGCCACCGGCTTGAGCGAATCCACAAGCGTCCTCAGCAGAGTCGTCTTGCCCTGGCCGTTGTCTCCGACGATCGCCGCCCGCTGTGCATGTTGGACTTCCAGTTCAATCCCTGTCGCGACGGAGTTTCCGTTGTAACCGATGGACAGTTCTATGCAGCGCACTGCGGGTCCCTGACGAGGTTCCACGAGCGGAGCCCGGATATGGGCGGTCGGCAGATCCACGGCGATCTCTTCCAGACTCAATCGATCCAGCTGCTTCTGCTTCGATCGAGCCTGGCTGGCTCCCGTGGCGCGGGCCTTGTTCTTGTCAATGAATCGCTGCAGCTGCTTCTGCTTTGCGAGCACTGCCACGTTGGTTCGCTCGGCCCTCGTGTTTTCCTCTTCCAGCAGCTTCAGGTATCCGGCAATTTTGCCGTTGTACATCGTCAGCTGGCCGCGGTTCAGATCGAGAGTGGATTCACAGGTCGCTGTCAGGAATTCGCGGTCGTGCGACACGATCAGAGCCGCCGCCGGAAAGTGCTTCAGGAAATGCTCCAGCAGAATCTGAGTGCGCAGGTCGAGAAAGTTCGTAGGCTCGTCCAGCATCAGCAGGTTCGGATCGTGCAGCAGCAGCGCAGCCAGCTTGACGCGCGTCTGCCAGCCGCCCGAGAGTCCTTTGACCGGACCGTGGAGATACAGGCCCTTGAGTTCGAACTCCGAGGCGACTTCGCCGCATTTCCAGTCCGGCTGACCGCTGTCCCGTATCAGAAAATCCATTGCGGATTCTTCCGGCAGAAACGGATCATGCTGCCGCAGATAGCCGACTCGCAGACTGGGAGAACGGGCGATCTGACCGCTGTCGAGTTCTTCTTCGACCAGCGTCACGCTTTACGAGGATGAGAAGGTTGGATTTATTGGCCGCAACGGGGCCGGCAAGTCAACGCTGCTGAGGGCCAGCCGGCGTAGTATTTTAGGCAGTCGATCACGAGCGGGATGTCGGCCGCGCGGGCG
>JANNGQ010000073.1:0-4802 GCA_031403975.1 Planctomycetota bacterium | reverse complement strand
TCTGGTGGACGACGGATCGACAGATGCTTCGTGGTCAGTCATTGAGGGCCTCGCTGCTCGTGAGGCGTCTGTCTCGGGGATCCGGCTCCGGCGGAATTTCGGGAAAGCGGCCGCACTGACGGCGGGAATGCGGGCAGCGAGCGGAGAGCTGATCCTGATGCTGGATGCGGATTTGCAGGATGATCCGGCAGAATTCCCTGCTCTGCTGGCAAAAATCAATGCCGGGTTCGATGTCGTCAACGGCTGGAAGCAAACGCGGCTGGATCCCTGGCACAAGGTCTACCCCAGCAAGGTCTTTAACTGGATGGTTGGACGACTGACCGGTTTGAAACTGCATGATCACAACTGCGGACTCAAATTGTTCCGGGCCGAAGTGGCGTGCGAAGTACAGATCTACGGTGAGCTGCATCGGTTCATCCCGGTCATGGCTCACGCACGCGGCTTTCGAGTCACAGAGGTCGCGGTGAATCACCGGCCTCGTCAGCACGGACATTCGAAGTACGGTGTCCACAGGTTTTTGCGAGGCTTGCTGGACCTGATGACCGTAACATTTCTGACGAGTTTCGGACGACGTCCGCAGCATGCGCTGGGTACGGTGGGGCTCGGATTCTTTCTGCTCGGAATGCTGGGACTCTGTTACCTCAGTGTGCTCTGGCTGTTGATGCAGACGGGCGTAGTGACTCCGCCGCAACCTATCGGAAACCGACCGCTGCTGGCGTATTCCATCGCGGCGTCACTCCTCGGCGGCCAGGCACTGTCGCTCGGACTTCTTGCCGAACTGATCGTCGCCTTCACCGCCCGCAGCGCAGACAGTTACAGAGTACGTGCATTGACTGAGGTGAAACCAGACCCACCGGCTGGCCCCTCTTCCTGACAACGTGGAACTGTTGATTCGTTGACTCAGCTATTGAGCCGAAACGGGTTTCAGGTCGCTGCGCAAATGAAAGCAACTTTCCGATGCGATTTGCCGACGGAACTGCGTTTTTTGCGGCACGTTCCTCGTTGTTGAGCGTCCATCGGGCGTATATCCTTCTGAAGTTCCTGCCGAACCAGGACATCTTCCGAACTGCCAGCGTATACCCGCCATTACCCTCCACGTCCCGCATTCCGGCGATTCATGACTGCCTCTGTCGAACCCCATCTGCTTTCGGGCCACCAACGGCACTACGGCCTGAGCCCAATTGATTTCTGTCAACGTACTCGGCTGGTGTCTGGCCGACGTGCGTTTGAACAGCTCGGCACGCTCGTCCAGGAACTCGGTGCCCGCAAAGTGCTGGTGGTGACAGATTCCGGTCTGCAGAGGGCCGGGCATTGCGAACGGGCGGAGTCTATTCTGCGAAACGCCGGCCTGAACGTCGTTGTATTTGATAAAGTCACTGAGAACCCATCAACGGTCGATGTCGACCGCTGCGTCGCGTTTGCCAGGAAAACAGGCATTGACCTGATCATCGGACTTGGCGGGGGCAGTTGCATGGACAGTGCAAAGGGTGCCAATTTCCTGCTGACGAATGGCGGTCGGATGCAGGACTACAAAGGGGTGGGCAAAGCGACGAAGCCGATGCTGCCGATGATTGCTGTTCCGACGACCTCGGGCACCGGCAGTGAGGCTCAGTCGTTTGCGGTCATCGCAGATCCGGAGACTCAGCTGAAGATGGCCTGCGGAGACGTGAAGGCGGCATTCAGAATCGCCGTGCTTGATCCGGAGCTGACGGTGACGATGCCTCGTTCGGTGTCGGCAGCGACGGGAATTGACGCGATGACTCACGCTGTCGAAAGTTATGTGACGACAAAACGGAACACAATTTCTCAGATGTTTGCCCGTCAGGCCTGGGAACTTCTGTCGGGCGCGTTTCCGATCGTGCTGCGGGAGCCGGACAATCTGGACGCACGCGGACGGATGCAGCTGGGGGCATTTCTCGCGGGAGCGGCAATTGAGAACAGCATGCTGGGTGCCGCGCACGCCGCGGCAAATCCGCTTTCGGCTCAGTATGGAACGACTCACGGAATCGCGGTCGGTCTCATGCTCCCGCATGTCATCCGCTGGAATGCTGATGCGGTTGGCCGCCTGTACCGGGATCTTGTCGAAACCGCCGGCTGGTCTGATACATCGACGTCGGCAGACACAGCAGGCGATCAACTTGCGGAAGGATTCACAGAGTTCCTGCGACTGGCCGACATGCCAGTCTCAGTGACTCAGGCAATTGATACGGCAGCAGATGAAACAGTCGTCGACCAGCTGGCCGCGGATGCGGCTCAACAGTGGACAGGAACGTTTAACCCGCGAAAGATGGATGCGACGGCGTTCGCGGAACTCTATCGCAATGCGCGGTGAGGAACTCAATGACATCCCGAGACTTACACCTATCATCCCGCCGCACCGCGTTACGCCACATCAGCCGCAGCATTGTTGCGCTCGGCGGAATCGCCGCGATATCCCGGTCCGCCGGAGCATTCACCGGCTTGGTGGCCGATGCTGCGGCACCGACCGCGACCAGCTGGGCCTCATTCCGCGCGACGCCGGATCAGCGTGGCGTCGCTGGAAGCAAGCTCGCCGAAATACCGACGCTCAGATGGGAGTTTCCGTCAGCTGACGGCTGGGTCGCCGGAGTCGCGATTGTCGGTGAACATGTGTACGCGCCGGCTTTGTCGGGGAATCTGCACTGTCTGAAACTGAAGACCGGTGAGGAAGTCTGGAACTACCGGTCGATTGACGATCCTGACCCGAAAAAATTCGCACCGGGATTCAAGGCCGCTCCGTTGGTGACACCCACGACTGTCTACGTCGGCGACGAAGATGGTGTCCTTCATGCCATTGACCGGATAACGGGCCGGAAGCAATGGGTGTTCGCCACCGGAGGAGAGATCGCCGGTTGTGTGGCACAGTTTGAAGACAAATTTTTGCTGGCTTCTCATGATAGTTTTCTTTACTGCCTCAACGGAGACGGCACAGAAGCCTGGAAATTCCAGACGAACGACCGGATCAACTGCTCACCCGGCATCACCGAGAACTACACGTTCCTCGCCGGTTGCGATGAACATCTGCGAGTCATCGATCTGAAAACCGGTAAAGAGTTCCGTGACATGCCTCTGAATTCGTTCCTGATTGCGTCGCCGGCGGTTGTCGGCGACTTGCTGTATGTGGGAACTCACACCGGAGAAATCGTCTGCGTTGACTGGCGAAAAGGTGAGTCTCTGTGGCGGTACGCCGGGCCTCGCAAGATGCCGTTCCATGCGTCCGCGGCGGTAACGGATGATCTGGTGATCGTGGGTGGCCATGACAAACACATTCATGCGGTCGACCGTGCCACTGGCAACGCCAAATGGACGTTTCCGACTCAGGCCCGCATCGACTGTTCGGGTGCTGTCGTCGATCGTCGGATGTTTGTGGGTTCCGGCGACGGCAACCTCTACGCGATTTCGCTCGACTCCGGCCTGGAAGTCTGGAAGTATAACGCCGGTCGCGGCATCAGTGCCGGAATCGCGATCGGCGAAGGTTGCCTGGTTGTGGGGGAAGACGAACAGAACGGACGGTTACTGTGCTTTGCGTAATACCATGATTCAACCTCCGGCGAATCGAGCGGGCCTGTGCAATGAGACTTTCCACCGTTCGAAAATTCGCACTGCGGCTGCCGGGAGTCGCTGAGCAGCCGCATTTCCAATACACGTCATTTCGAGTCCTCGGAAAGATATTTGCCACGGCACCACGCGAGGGAGTTCACCTGCATATCTTCATCAGTGCGGAGGATCGTAAGCAGGCCTTGCTCATGCACTCGGACTTCGTCGAAGAACTGCTGTGGGGCGGAAAAGTCATCGGTGTCCGTGTGGAATTATCCAGGGCAAGTCTGAAGGTCGTCAAAGAACTGATTCGTCTGGCCTGGACCGCAAAAGCATCGAAATCGCTGATTACGGGAATTGAGGCGGCGGAATCCTGAGTCAGCAGCTTACGAATCAATCCTTTATCCTGAAGGCCCGGGAGCCTGATCCAGATGACAACAACAGAAGCCGCTGCCACGACCGAAGTCGGCAGTTACTTTATTTCCAACTATCCGCCGTTCTCGCAGTGGAGATCAGACTTTGTTCCGACCGCGATCGAAGCACTCGATACCGCGCCGGAAGAGACCGCTGAGACGCCGCTGGGGCTTTACATCCATATCCCGTTCTGCCGCAAACGCTGCAAGTTCTGCTACTTCCGGGTCTATACCAATCAGAACGCCAAGGCGATCGAAGACTATGTTGTGGCGCTGATTCAGGAACTGGAACTGATCAGTCGGCGGTCAGCGGTCGGCAGCCGCGAACTGCTGTTCGTGTACTTCGGCGGAGGAACGCCCAGCTATCTCAGCTCGAAGCAGCTGCGTTCGCTGCGTGACAGGATGAGCGAATTCATCACCTGGGAACGGGCTGAGGAAGTCACATTTGAATGCGAACCGGGTACGCTCAGCATGGAGAAGCTGGAGACTCTTCGCGACATCGGGATCACTCGAATCTCGCTGGGTGTCGAGAACTTCGATGACAAAATTCTCGAGGAGAACGGACGCGCTCATCTGTCGCCGGAGATCTTCCGAGCCTACGACTGGATTCGTGACGTCGGGTTTCCACAGGTCAATATCGATCTGATTGCCGGTATGGTCGGTGAGACTGACGAAAACTGGCTTCGCTGCGTCGACAAAGCAATCGAGATGCAGCCGGACAATATCACGATGTACCAGATGGAACTGCCCTTCAACACAGTGTATTCGAAGGAGATGCGGGAACTCGGAATGCAGTCACCGGTTGCCGACTGGCCGACGAAGCGCCGCTGGGTG
>JANNGQ010000072.1:0-2591 GCA_031403975.1 Planctomycetota bacterium | reverse complement strand
CTACCAACCCTGGTCTGATGGTCCGACCAAGGACTGGTCCGATGGTCCGACCAAGCTGAAACCGCTGGTCCGACAATCCGACCACGGCTGGTCCGATGGTCCGACCAAGCCTGGCGTCGACAACTTCCTTACGGGCGAAACCCGCGGCAAGGTCGAGCAGGCATCCGGGTCGGCGGAGTCTCCCGCGAAGGCTCGATGATTTTTGGGTGGACGTCCTCAGAACGGACTCAGCAGAAGCTCGATTCCGGTTCGCCGCGACCGGCAACGCCGTGAAGGATTCTTGACGAGCAGAATCGCAGGAAACCCCCTCATCCGGCCTTCGGCCACCATCTCCCCCCCTGCCAGGGGAGAAGGGACTTCGCGAATACCCTGGAAAACAAGGTGATAAATCTTTCACGGCGTTGCGGGACCGGGCTGCAATTGGTTCACGGCGCAGCGAGGGATTGCTGCCGTCGGCTGCTTTCCGGATTATTCCGATTCGGCCGCTGTGAACGACGCATGTCTTTCGGATGCGGAATTCGCTGAAACACAATGCATCGGCAATTCGTCAGGTGAGGATTGTCCCGAAATGAATGACACCGATACGGAGGCGCGACGCACCTACTGGGCCGGGCAGATGCAACTCGGTTACGACCTTGTGCAGAAAGTCCTGAATTTTGACGTTGATGAATCCCATGAGGGATTCGCTCCGCTTTGCGGTGCAGTGGAGGAAGCCGGCATCGAGATGCTCTTCTCCGATTCAAAAATCGCCGGCGAACTCGACCGTGTGTTCTTTATGCGTGAGAGCCTGGTCAACGCTGTGATTGCTGTCGGGCGGGAAATGAATAGACGTGGCTGGATTCTGAAGATCGAGGATGGTTACCGCTCACTCGAGATGCAGGGGCAGCTGGTGCTGAAGCCCGAACTGTTCGATGCGATTCTGAAGAAGTGCATCTGGGAAAACGGCGGCAGGATCCCTCCGGTTGAACTGGTTTTCCGGCGCGCGACTGTGCTGGTGGCAAACATACCGAAACTGGGCACGCACATGTCGGGATCGGCGATTGATGTCTCGGTCTTCCGGCGCGACGATGGCAGCGAAGTGTGGCGTGGTAATTCCTATCTCGAAATGAGTGAACGGACTCCCATGCGTTCACCCTTCGTCGAACCGGACTCGCTGCAGAATCGACTCGACATCACCCAGTTGCTTGAGACACATGGCTTCGTCCATTTCCCGTTTGAATTCTGGCACTACAACCAGGGCGACGCAATGGGGCACATCCTCACGGGCCGGCCAGCCCCGGCCCGATTCGGACCGGTCCATTGGGATCCGCAGACGAATCGGGTGACCGCCGTTGATGATCCGCTCAGACTGCTCAACGCGCTTCCCGTGATCGAAAGTGAAATCTCCGCAGCGCTGAATCGCGAGAAAGCGAAGCGAGCACGGTGAGTAGCCAGTGACGTGAGCCCAATGTCGTCACTTGACCAACCCGAAGCGTCAGTTTTGAAGTTGCGCATTTCATCAGGGCTGGAAGCCCGGTACATCGTCAGCCGGTGGCGTGAGCCACCGGAATACTTGTATACCGGTGGCTTACGCCACCGGCATGGGATATGTCGGCCCTCCGGGCCTGAAATGCGCAACTTCAAAAAGCGTCAGCGAGGGTTTTCGTTATGTCTTCACGCGACGTGAATTGCACCTCACTGACGCTTCGGGTTGGTGTTCATCGACGACAAAGTGAGTGCCATCGGTCGCGAGTCCGCAATGCAATCGCCGACATCCGGAATCAACACCAATCACAGTTCTGCGAAGGGCGGTCGGATCTGCGGCCCGAACAAGTTCCGGATGGCCTGAATCAGCCGCTGGGGATCGTGAGACATCAGCAACACAGTCCGGAGCGTCAAAGGCAGAACGCCGACTCGCCCCGCGCTGGTTGGCAGAATTCTGATGCCGGTCTGCTGTGCTGTGGTGAGCAGATTCTCCAGCGAGCGCTGTGATTTCGCGTTGCAGTGACACCAGATTCCGAATTCGCCCGACTGCAGGTGCCGCCTCAGAGAAAGGGCGACGCGGCCCATGGTCATACGTCCGTTGATGTCGTGGCAGCACCGCAGCAGGACCTGTTGAGAGTCCGGACTTCGTAAAGCCATGCAGTCGATTCCCATCGGTCCGAAGAAACCCAGAGTTCTGGAATGCTCGGCAATGATCCGGCCATGTTCGATCGCAGGCAGCCACCAGGCAGAGTTTCCCGGAACTTCCGCAGCCGCGATCACGCTTCCCAGGTAATGCCCGGCTTCATCGGTCAACAACTCGGTCGCACCTTCGAATTGAACCGAGGCTGGACTCGAACTCAAGGGCGGCACAGAAAACTGCAGGCCGCACTCAGCCTGACGATCCACCCAGGGTTCTGCATACACGGCCTGACCGGCGTCGAATCGTGTTTGGAGCCAACTCAGTTCCGCAGTTGTGTGTGGCAGAGTTCTCCCCGTCAATCGACTGCGGGCGGCCTGGCTGATACTTGCTTTGATCTGCCAGCGCGATTTGCCGTGACCCGCAAACCGTTACTACGCTGTTTGATCTTCGTGGATGGTCCTACAGAGGACTCCGAACGGTCGGCGAT
>JANNGQ010000071.1:0-2673 GCA_031403975.1 Planctomycetota bacterium | reverse complement strand
GCGCCATGCGAAGAGTCAAGGGAGCCTTTACGCTCATCGAATTGCTTGTTGTGATCGCGATTATCGCAGTTTTGATGGCCCTGCTCCTGCCTGCCGTTCAGGCGGCTCGTGAAGCTGCGCGGGCCACGGAGTGTCGCAACAATCTCAAGCAGATTGGCCTGGCACTCCATAATTATCATGACCGCATGAGTGTCCTGCCTTCCGGGTGGAACGCGATTCCCAAATGGCATCTGCAGGGCTGGGGCTGGGGAGCAATGATTCTTCCTGACCTGGAACAATCGGCGCTATTCCAGCAACTGCAGTTTGATCAGTCGATGACCTCGACGACGAATCTGCAATTCCACTCTGCAGTTGTGAGAACATTTGTCTGCCCCTCCGACGTGTTCCCGACGATCGGAGAAGTCATCGTTCAGGAACCGGAAATACTACCGATCGGCCCACCGCCAATCGCTTGGTTTCATCCGCCTCCTCCAAAGATCTTTCAGCTTGCCAAATCAAATTATCCCGCTGTCTTTGGCAACACAGAAATGATCGCTGGTCCGGATTCGGGTAACGGGATGTTTGCTCAGAACAGTTCGATACGATTTCGCGATGTCTCAGATGGGACAAGCCAGACTTTCATGGTTGGTGAACGTCGGACATCCCAACGGCAGACGAGAAATTTAATGACAAATGAGCTGATGACCTACGTTGATCTGACAGTGTGGATGGGCGTGCTGCCATGGTGCAGTGATTCAACCGCTCGTGTGGTTGGTTCTGGAAAAGAGACCCCGACAAGAGCGGGTCGCAGCTTCCCCGGATTCAACAGTCAGCATCCTGGAGGCGTTTTCTTTGGATTGGCCGACGGATCGGTCCGCTCAATATCGCACGACATCGACCTGAACACCTACCAGGCATTGATGTCCCGGGCTGGAGGGGAAGTCGTGGGCGAATTCTGAGCACTGAAGTCACTGGATCATTTCGGTCCGAAGGCAAGCCAGATCCCGATCGTCGTCGATGCCAGCAATAGTCCAGCACATGCTGCCGTCCAGAACCCAAGACCGAGTCGCTCCGTGAATGCCAGCGGAACAAAGAACGGAAGACCAAGCGGTACGAGAACCAGCGTCTCTCGGGCTATTTGCGAAAGACGCTTCAGATCGTGATCTCGCAGCCAGGCCGAGCCAAACGCAAGAATGCTCACGATGGGCAATGTCAGCAGCAATGCTCCCAGTCGTGGTGAACGGCGTGGGATTTCCGAAACGGCAAGGATGATCATGCCCGGGATCACCACCCGAAGCAGTTTCTCCTGGAAATTGCACAATTGGCGAACCGACCTCGGTTTTTCCTGCTCAAGATTTCAATTCAATCTTTTCATTGCAACCACTATGCGTTAGAGTTGTGGCAATTCACTCTGTCTCGTTTGTTGACTGGTCGGAAACAAACGAAAAGGTAATGCGAGATCACGACGAGGTTCAATGACTCGAACCCAGTGATCAACGCGAATCCCACAAACGCCACTTCCGGGAATTCGACCAGAATGCACTCCCAAACACCGAAATCACGCGCCGGGCTAACCGCGTCGAATCAGCGAACTTCGAGATCGGCATTCATTCATTCGGAGCATTGCTCCGGCTTTACGCTGATTGAGTTACTTGTCGTCATTGCGATCATTGCTGTCCTGATCGGCATTCTAATGCCGGCTGTTCAGCAGGCGCGAGCCGCCGCCAGAAGAACTCAGTGCCTGAACAATCTGAAGCAGATCGCCCTGGCCGTGCATCACTTCCATGACGTGAATACAAAGTTTCCCCCCGCCCGCCTGATCATCAACAAGGTCCGTGCAGCGAACAAAGACTCGGCCACGGAAGTCGGCCTTGATGAGCCGACATGGCTCATCCATATCCTACCGCACATCGAACAATCCGGCATGTTCAGGGAATGGGACGTTTTCCAGCCGTACGGCGCACACTCCAAATCCGTCCGGAAGCGAGTTGTCACGACCTACCTTTGTCCCGAGCGTCATTCCGCATCGTCAGCTGTGGCACAGGATTCTTACGTCAAAATCCTGGTCGGTTGTGGCTGCGATTTTGGCTTTCAGCTGATTCCTGGAGGTGCCGTCTCTGACTATGTTGCAAATCACGGTGATAATTCTGCCGGAGCCATTGGCAGCGACAGTGACTTCTACTGGGGCGGAAACGGTAACGGTGTCCTGATTTCCAGCCGTCCGGTTATTGATGAACAGAAATCGAAAGGTTCGGAGGTCGTGCTAAAGCGGAGCTGGCAGGACACCGTCACGATGTCTGATGTCAGGGACGGAATGAGCAATACGATTCTTGTCGGCGAACCTCACATTCCAACCGGGCAGCTAACAACAAGTCCCTATAACGGTGCTGCGTATTTCGGTCGACACTTGACCAATTTCGCTCGCATCGGCGGGCCTGGTGTGCCGATCTCGCACAGCCCTGACGATCAGCGTGCATCCTTGTTTTCCTTCGGCAGTGCTCACGCCGGCATGGCACAGTTCGCGTATGCTGAGGGCAGTGCCAGGTCGGTTACTTCATCGGGCGATCCTGACGGGAGCAAGTGGCGGCATCGGTAGCGCGACGGCCCTGGCCCTTGTGCAGGCGGGCGCGAAGGTGGTGCTGGCGTCCCGAAACGCGGAAGCGCTCAACCGTCTAGCGGCCGTGCTTCGGGATG